>NZ_JASJOJ010000062.1:0-23482 GCF_038519165.1 Photobacterium sp. SP02 | reverse complement strand
TTGGGACCGTTACGCTGCTTACCTATGATGATTTCGGCAATGCCTTTCAGTGCGCTGTCTTCGTGATATACCTCATCACGGTAGATGAACATGATCAAGTCCGCATCCTGCTCGATGGCACCGGATTCACGCAAGTCCGAGTTAACCGGGCGCTTATCGGCACGCTGCTCCAGCGAGCGGTTAAGCTGAGACAGCGCCACCACAGGCACATTCAGCTCTTTCGCCAGGGCTTTGAGCGAGCGGGAGATCTCGGCAATTTCCAGCGTACGGTTATCCTGCAAGCCAGGCACCCGCATCAGCTGAAGGTAGTCGACCATGATCATGCTAAGACCACCATGTTCACGGGCAATACGGCGGGCACGCGAGCGGACATCTGTCGGGGTCAGGCCAGAACTGTCATCGATGTACATGTTCTTCTTTTCCATCAGTATGCCCATGGTCGACGAAATACGCGCCCAGTCTTCATCGTCCAGCTGTCCGGTACGGATCTTGGTCTGGTCCACCCGCGACAGCGAGGCCAGCATACGCATCATGATTTGTTCGGCGGGCATCTCCAGTGAGAAAATCAGCACAGGTTTTTCCTGCTCCATCGCCGCGTTTTCACACAGGTTCATCGCAAAGGTCGTTTTACCCATGGACGGACGGGCTGCCACTATGATCAGATCCGAGCCCTGCAGGCCTGCGGTTTTCTTATTCAGATCGGTAAAGCCGGTCGAGACTCCGGTGACACCATCCTGAGGCGACTGATACAGCAGTTCGATACGTTCCAGGGTTTTTTCCAGTATGGTATCGACATTCTGCGGGCCTTCATTTTCATTGGTACGCTGCTCGGCAATGGCAAACACTTTGCTTTCTGCCATATCGAGCAGATCGACGCTGGTTCGGCCCTGAGGGTCATAACCGGCATCGGCAATCTCGTTGGCGACCCCTATCATGTCACGGATCAGCGCACGCTCCCTGACAATCTCAGCATAGGCGGTAATATTGGCCGCAGAAGGGGTGTTCTTGGCTAACTCGGCCAGGTAGGCAAAGCCACCGACATCATCAAGCTGATCATGCAGCTCAAGACGTTCTGACAGGGTGATCAGATCCAGCGGCTGACCGGATTCCAGCAACCCGGCGGCAGACTCAAAAATCATCCGGTGCGGACGGCTGTAAAAATCACGCGCGACCACTTTTTCTGCAACGCTGTCCCAGCGCTCATTATCCAGCAGCAGGCCGCCAAGCACTGACTGCTCTGCCTCCAGCGAATGAGGCGGCATTTTGAGCGCATCCATCTGAGTGTCTTTGGGACGATTGGGTTTACTTTTCTCTGCCATAACCACTTGCACGTTTGACCTGAATCCGGCCTGTTAGTATACCTGAACATTCCTGCGAGCTGGCAGCCATCCAGACAAAAAAGACCCGGTAAAAGCTGCGCTGCCCAATCTTACGGCACTTCAGCAAAATTTATGTCTAATAGCGCAACATCCTGACGATCATCTGACATTATTCAGCTACACTGCGCCGCCTACACCTTTTCTGCACTTTTTTGTGTAAGCCGTCGTTTCTTGTGTCTGTAGTTGGGAGGGCACGTGGCAAATAAATGCATACTGCTTCCTGTGCTGACATCCGGCCTGCTCATGATGGCTGAGGCCAGTGCAGACGAAGTGCCAGAGCTCCCGCCGATCACCTCGCCCTGGTCCAGTGAACTGGAGCTGGGATACCAGTCGCTTTCCGGCAACTCGAATACCAAATCGCTCAATACCCGGCTGGGACTGACCTATGTCAAAGATCAGTTTCGTCAGCAGGTCGAAGCCAAATACCTGCTGGCAGAAGAAGACGGTGAGGAAGAAAAACGCAAAGGCCAGCTCGAATTGCAGAGCGACTTCATCATCAATGAGCGGGCGTATGTACTGGGCAATACCAGCTATATCGACGACAAATACGGCCCCTACTTCAGGGATTTCACCCTGGCAACCGGTATCGGCTACCGGGTTATCCGGCTGGAAAACATGATGATGGAAATAGAAGCCGGCCCGGGTTACCGCCATCAGGAACCCAACATCGACGAAATTGACGATGACGACATCATAGTGCCTGAAACCGTCGATGAGCTGATCCTGCGTGGCAGTACCCGCTGGATCTGGAAACCGTCCAAAGATGTCGAGCTGAATGTCCGGCTGACAGGCATAGCCGGTAACAGTAACAGCACGCTGGAAACCCAGGTGTCTCTCACCAGTGCTATCTCAGAACATATCGCCATCAAGCTCAGCAACACTCAGAAGTTCAACAGCTGGGTACCGGACGGCCTGCAAAAGCGCGACGGCACCATGACAATCAACCTGCTATTTCATTACTGATCAGCGTTATTACTGAGCTGCGCCATCCTGCTGACAGCCTTTCTCCGGACATAAAAAAACCAGCCCTGAGGCTGGTTTTTTCGCAGAAGTGCCGATGCTGATTACTCAGCAGCAACAACTTCCAGCTTAACTGTTGCAAATACGTCAGAGTGCAGCTGCAGGCTGATCTCATATTCGCCAGTCGTGCGCAGAGCACCTTCTGGCAGACGTACTTCGCTTTTCGCTACTTCAACGCCAGCAGCAGTTACTGCATCAGCGATATCACGAGTACCGATTGAACCGAACAGTTTGCCTTCGTCACCCGCTTTAGAAGCAATAACGACAGCTTCCAGAGCGTTAACTTTCTCAGCGCGAGCTTGAGCAGCAGTCAGTTGCTCTGCAACTTTTGCTTCCAGTTCAGCACGACGAGTTTCAAACATTTCAACGTTAGATTTGGTAGCCATAACTGCTTTACCCTGAGGGATCAGGAAGTTACGAGCATAACCAGCTTTAACGCTTACCTGATCACCAAGGCTGCCCAGGTTACCGATTTTATCAAGTAGAATAACTTGCATTATCTTGTCCTCTTAAACTTAATTAAACCGGGCCTATTACTGATGCTTGTCAGTATATGGCAGCAGAGCCAGGTAACGTGAACGCTTGATAGCGCGAGCCAGCTGACGCTGGTACTTAGCGCGAGTACCTGTGATACGGCTTGGTACGATTTTACCAGCTTCAGTGATGTAGTTTTTCAGAGTGGCTACATCTTTGTAGTCAATCTCTTGTACGCCTTCTGCAGTAAAACGGCAGAACTTACGACGACGGAAGAAACGTGCCATGGGCTTATCTCCTGAACTAAATTTTTTCAATATGATCGGCATGCAACACTAACTTACCTATGCCATTCCGGCCGGTTTGCCACGAGATAAATCCCCCGGCTTTAATGTTGCTTCCGACAGCTAAATCATGAGTGAGTAATTGCTGACCTTTACCGCTGACCACCACGTTGATGTAACAATACACCTGCCGGGTTAAGTCCGCTTCCACCTGGTTGGAACGATGCTCAAGCACAAAATGGCAATGAGGAACGCCCGCCGGGGACTGGCTTCGTTTGGGATGCTTGGCAACAGTGCCAGACAGCTCCAGACGATTGGTCATTCAATAATTACTCAGCGTCGGCCATGTGACCTTCAGATTGTGCATCAGCACGATCTTCACGACGTGGGGCACGCTCTTCTTTAGCCTTCATCATTGGAGATGGCTCAGTGATAGCGCCTTTAGTGCGCATGATCATGTTACGGATCACAGCATCGTTAAAGCGGAAGCTTGACTCCAGCTCGTCAACCACAGACTGCTCAGCTTCAACGTTCATCAGAACGTAGTGTGCTTTGTGCAGTTTGTTGATTGGGTAAGCCAGTTGACGACGACCCCAATCTTCCAGACGGTGGATTTGACCGCCAGAATCTTTGATAGCACCAGTGTAACGCTCGACCATGCCAGCAACTTGCTCGCTTTGATCAGGGTGCACCATAAATACGATTTCGTAATGACGCATGGGTTGCTCCTTACGGATTATTCAGCTTCCCTGTTCAGCTCGGTTATCCTGGGGAAGCAAGGAACGAAAAAATAAAACCGAGAATTTAGGCGCGAGATAGTACAGAATTACACCGCTCAGCGCAACTAAAAGAACAGTGATATCGCCCTGTGCTGGCGTTTATTTTCACCGCAGACAGAAATGCCACCCGAGCGGATGGCATTTGATTTGATTTTGCAGCTCTTTTTGTTTTAGCCCTGACGCTGGCGCACTGCTTCAAACAGGCAGATACCCGTTGCAACCGACACATTCAGGCTGGAGACAGTGCCCGCCATCGGGATCTTAATCAGATCATCACAGGTCTCGCGGGTCAGACGACGCATCCCTTCACCTTCCGCGCCCATCACTATGGCCAGCGGCCCGGTCAGTTTGCTTTGATAGAGGTCATGAGTCGCTTCACCGGCGGTGCCGACAATCCAAATCCCTTTGTCTTGCAAGGCACGCATAGTGCGGGCCAGATTGGTCACCCGAATCAGCGGCACCACTTCAGCAGCGCCACAGGCCACTTTAGACGCGGTTGCGTTCAACTGGGCGGCCCTGTCTTTCGGCACGATAATCGCCACCACACCGGCGGCATCGGCATTACGCAGACACGCGCCCAGGTTATGCGGATCGGTCACGCCATCCAGTATCAGCAACAACGGATTGTCTTTGCCTTCAAGCAGGTCATCCAGATCCTGTTCATTGTACTGTTTACCCGGTTTTACCCGCGCCACAATACCCTGATGGCTGCCGCCGTCGGCTTTATCGTCCAGTGCCTTACGGCCGGTCTGCTGGATAGTCACCCCTAATCGCTGCAATTCGTTCAGCAGCGGCAATACACGCTCGTCCTGACGCCCTTTCAGCACAAAGACTTCAATGAAGCGTGCCGGGTCGGAACCCAGCACAGCGCTGACGGCATGAATGCCGAAAATCATATCATTACGCATTACTTAGTCTTCTTCGCCGCTCGTTCTTTCTTACCGGCCCGCGGCTTGCGCGCCTTGACCGATTTCTTTTTTGCCTTGTCTTTTTTCTTGCCTTTTTTGCCTTTCTTGTCGTCTTCGCTGCCAGGCTTGGCGATGACGCCGGCTTTCAGCTGCTGACGGACAGAAGTGCGTTCTTTCTTCGCTTCCGCTTTGTGCTCCTGCTGCGCTTCACCGTTTTCAACGCGGTACGCTTTCAGGTTCTGACGCTGCAAGCCTTCTGCTTTGCGCATCCGTTGCTGCTTCTCACGGGTTTGCGCAGTTTTACCCGGCCGGCGGGCCTTTCTGCCGCCGCCCACCAGTTCAAAATCAATCTGGCGGTCGTTGAGGTTAATCGCCGCGACTTTCACCTGAACCGTATCACCCAGACGGTAAATTTTGCCGGAGGCATCCCCCACCAGGCGCTGACCGATAGGATCGAACTGGTAGTAATCGTTATCAAGATTTGAGATGTGCACCAGGCCGTCAATATTAAGCTCATTGAGGCGGACAAAGAAGCCAAAGCCCGTCACATTGGCAATCACGCCTTCAAACTCATCACCGACATGGTCCTGCATGTACTCACATTTCAGCCAGTCAGCCACATCACGCGTGGCATCATCGGCACGACGCTCTGTCATTGAGCATTGCTCGCCCAGCACATCCATATCATCAAAGGAATAGTGGTAGCCGCCGGTCGGCGTCCAGCGATCTTTATTGGTGCCGTTCTCTTTGGCAATCAGATATTTGATAGCACGATGCAGAGCCAGATCAGGATAGCGGCGGATCGGTGAAGTAAAGTGCGCATACGAGTTCAGCGCCAGGCCAAAGTGTCCCAGGTTCTCCGCCTGATACACCGCCTGCTTCATAGAACGCAACAGCATGGTCTGGATCAGTTCTTTGTCCGGACGATTCTGGATCGCCGCGGCCAGATGGGCATAATCACTCGGGGCTGGCTCCAGACCACCGGTCAGATTCAGACCCAGCTCACCGAGGAAATCCCGGAAGCCTGTCAGGCGCTCTTCGCCCGGGGTATCGTGCACCCGGTACAGCGCCGGCTCTTTGGCTTTTTCCACCAGCTTGGCGGAAGCCACATTGGCCATGATCATACATTCTTCGATGATCTTGTGGGCATCGTTACGCTCTGACGGCACAATACGGTCAATCTTACGATCCGCATTGAAAATGAACTGGGTTTCCAGCGTTTCAAACTCAATAGCACCGCGCTGTTCACGCGCAAGCTTGAGCACTTTGTACATGCTGTACAGCTCTTCCAGGTGCGGCACCAAAGGCGCATAACGCTGGCGCAGATCCTCATCCCCTTCCAGCATCTTGCTGACTTTGGTGTACGTCAGACGGGCATGGGAGTTCATCACAGCTTCGTAATGCCGGTAGCCGGACAGTTTACCGGCCGCCGAAATGGTCATCTCACAGACCATGCACAGGCGGTCAACCTGAGGGTTGAGCGAGCACAGGCCGTTCGACAGCACTTCAGGCAACATCGGGATCACCTGTGCCGGGAAGTAAACCGAGTTACCACGGTTTATCGCTTCTTTATCCAGCGCGCTGTCAGGACGCACATAGTAGCTGACATCGGCGATCGCCACCCATAAACGCCAGCCACCGGATTTTTTCTTTTCACAGAACACAGCGTCATCGAAGTCACGGGCGTCTTCACCGTCGATAGTTACCAGCGGCAAATCCCGCAGATCAACACGGCCTTTCTTGGCCTCTTCCGGCACTTCTTCTTTCAGTGTCGCGACCTGCTTCTCAACCTCTGCCGGCCAGACATGGGGAATATCGTAGGTACGCAGGGCAATTTCAATTTCCATGCCCGGTGCCATATTCTCGCCCAACACTTCCACAATTTTACCGACAGCATTGTACTGACGGGTGGCGCGCTGGGTGATTTCCACCACCACTACGTTACCCATGCGGGCACCCTGGCGCACTTCCTGAGGGATCACGATATCCTGCGAAATTCGTGAATCATCCGGTACGACAAAGCCCATACCGTCTTCAATAAAATAACGGCCGACAATCTGGCCGCTGTATTCCTGCAGCACACGGACAATCCGCCCTTCACGGCGGCCGCGTTTATCGACGCCAGCCACCTGAACCAGAACGTAATCACCATGGATAACACCGCGCATCTGATGAGACGGCAACAGCAGGTCATCTTGACGGGCCATGCCGCTGCCTTCAGGGCGCACAAAGCCAAAGCCGTCTTTATGGCCGATGACATGGCCTTTAATCAAATCCAGCCTTTCCGGCAGTGCGTAACACTGACGGCGGGTGTACACCAGCTGGCCGTCGCGCTCCATGGCGCGCAATCGGCGGCGAAGGCCTTCATACTGGTCTTCGCCCTGCAATTTCAGCTCGGTAAACAGCTGATCGCGATTAACAGGTGTACTAAAGCCGCGAACCACTTCCAGAATGAATTCACGGCTTGGGATTGGGTTTTCGTAATTTTGAGCTTCCCGCTCGCGGAAAGGATCGACGGGTAAATCAGTTGTACCTTTGGACATAAAATAATCCGTATTGGCAGCCAGATACCCTAAGTATATCCCTGCCATCAATAATTAGTTGGGAGCAGGTCAAATTCCGCTCCAATAAATGAAGATAATATCTGCGTGTGAATCAGTCGCTTACACGCTTGTTTTGTGAGCCTGCCTGTCTCCGGCAGCTCAAGCAACGCGACAAGTTAAATGCCGCTCAGATCACATTCTAAGCGCTAACTGCCTGAAAAGATACCGCAGGCCAAAAATCACCAGGGTAAGAGGGAGGTTACCAGAAGCTCTCTCGTCGCTTCGCGCGAGCAATCACATTGGAAGGCATACGCAGCTCTAAATTGCGGCGTAACTGAGTAATCTTTCTGTGGGTGCGGCCGTCAGCCGTGACGGACTGGTACAGCCAGCGATAAGCATCTTCGTAATCCAGCGGGCTGCCATAGTCATTGAGCAGCAACTCAGCGAGCTGAATGCGTGCTGCCAGATGGCCCATCGCCGCCGCTTCACGCAAATAAGGAATCGCACGTTCCCGATCCTGCTGCACCAGTGTGCCCCTGGCATAATAACGGCCCAGCTGTTCCAGCGCCGAAGGCAGACCCTGGCGAGCCGCGGTTTCCATGTAATAGAGACCCAGTTCAACGTCACGCTGCACACACACGCCCCAAGCCAGCATGTCGCCATACAGAAACTGATACGCCGGCAGCTCAACACGCTCTGCCCGTACTTCAATATCCTGTACCAACTGGCACTCATCGGCTTTCACGCGCTGTAACTGCTGGTTGCTCTCAAACAGATGGATCAGTTCCGCCTCTGAATACAAAGGCACAGCATCCCCAACATCTGTAATCGCTTTAACCGGCATCGCCGCCATTAAAGCTGAAAGCACTATTGCACGCAGAACCATTCCGCTCTCTCTTTACATTGAAACATTACGACTGGACTCAGCCACATTTCTTCGCTGAAAACGATAAAAAATCCGGCGGTATGAACCTTATCGACCAGAGGCAAACAGACTTTAGCCAAAATTTCAGAAAGCGAACAACAAAAAGCCAACCCTAAGGTTGGCTTTTGAGCATCAGGTCAAATCGCTCAGCAATCAGCTTGCGTAAGGATGAACTTTGATGATGGTTTCGTTACGATCAGGGCCGGTTGAGATCAGATCGACAGGTACACCTGTCAGCTCTTCCAGACGCGCGATGTAATTCAGTGCCGCCTGCGGCAACTCTTCCAGTGTTTTCACACCGAAGGTGGTCTCAGTCCAGCCTGGCATAGTTTCGTAGATAGGCTCTACGTTTTCGAATGCATCAGCCGCCATTGGAGACACAGTCAGGATCTTGCCATCCGGCAGTTTGTAACCGGTACAGATCTTGATTTCTTCCAGACCATCCAGAACATCCAGCTTGGTCAGACAGAAACCGGACACTGAGTTGATTTGCACGGCACGGCGCATTGCAACGGCATCAAACCAGCCACAACGACGCTTACGGCCTGTGGTTGCACCAAACTCGTTACCTTTCACACCCAGGTGCTCACCAACTGCGTCATCAAGCTCAGTCGGGAACGGGCCTGCACCAACACGTGTGCAGTAGGCTTTGGCGATACCCAGAATGTAACCCAGGTAGCGAGGACCGAAACCAGAACCGGCAGCAACACCACCCGCGGTAGTGTTAGAAGAAGTCACATACGGGTAAGTACCGTGGTCGATGTCCAGCAGCGTGCCTTGTGCACCTTCGAACATGATCTTGTCGCCACGCTTGCGTGCGTCATCCAGCTCCTGGGTTACATCAATAACCATAGATGTCAGGATGTCCGCCTGAGCCAGCACAGTTTCCAGTACTTCTTCGTAGCTTACAGGCTCAACATTGTAATAATGCTCCAGCTGGAAGTTATGGTAAGCCATCACTTCCTTAAGCTTCTCGGCAAATGCCTCTTTATCGAACAAATCGCCAACACGCAGACCGCGACGAGCAACTTTATCTTCATAGGCAGGACCGATACCACGGCCAGTCGTACCGATTGCTTTCTTACCACGAGCCAGTTCACGAGCCTGGTCCAGCGCAATATGATACGGAAGAATTAGCGGACAAGCTTCTGACAGGTATAAACGCTCACGAACTGGAATACCACGCGCTTCCAGTGGCTCCATTTCTTTCAGCAGAGCATCTGGAGAAAGGACAACACCGTTACCGATAATGCATTTCACGTTGTTACGCAGGATGCCTGAAGGGATTAAGTGCAGGACAGTTTTTTCACCATCTATGACAAGGGTGTGACCTGCGTTGTGACCGCCCTGGTAGCGAACCACATATTGTGCATCTTCAGTCAGCAGATCAACGATCTTGCCCTTACCTTCGTCACCCCACTGGGTGCCGAGAACGACTACATTGTTTGCCATCTTTCTTCGTCTATCAGTAGTTAAAAATGGATTCTAGCACCTTACAAATTTGCTTGCAGTCATTTTTTGACCATGACCCAGAAAATCGAAAGGCAGGCTTCACGAATACCCTACGTCAGGATTTACAGCTGGGTGAACATGATATAAGCAATAACGCTGCCAGCGACGACTAAACACCCCCCTATACGGCGCAATGTCTGATCATCCTGACGGCTTAACTGACTGATCAGTTCGCGCCAGCCTCTGGGTGCCAGTAATGGCCCCAAGCCTTCCAGAATCAGGACCAGCCCGACGGCCAGCCAGAATGTTTGACTCATCGTTTTACCCCGCTCTCGACTCATAATCTCCAGGTCTCAGACAAAAAAAAGACAAGGCCAGCGCCTTGTCTTTTTTGTCAGCACTGAACCCTCTTAGTTCAGGCCGTCAGACCCTTTCATGTATTTGAAGAAATCACTATTTGGATCAACCACCAGTATATCCTGCTTGGAACTGAAGCTGTTTTCGTACGCTTTCAAAGAACGCAGGAAGTTATAAAACTCCGGATCTTTGTTAAACGCAGTCGCATAGATATCTGCAGCTTTCGCTTCGGCATCACCGCGCTGGATGCGGGCAATACGTTCTGCTTCTGAAATAATCTTGGCGACTTCCAGCTCAGACTGAGCACGGATAACCTCGGCTTTTTCACGGCCCTGAGAACGGTGCTTACGCGCAACCGATTCACGTTCGGCACGCATACGGCGATAGATAGACTCGCTGATCTCATCCGGCAGGTTGATTTTCTTCATCCGGAAATCAACCACTTCGATACCAAGGTCACGGGCACTGATCTGAGTTTCAGCCAGTACATCTGCCATGATCTTGTCACGCTCGCCTTCCAGCTCTCGCTTGGGGGCCACTTCCTGTACAATTTCAGACGCAATGGCCACGCTTTCATCAACGGGAGCAGCAGCGCCGGCATCCACGTTGTTGCCGCGATCCGGACCAGACACTATCTGTTTGATCTCTTTGGCACCGATCTGAGCACGCAGACTGTCGACAACCTTACGTTTCAGCAGCCCTTCCGCCGTTGCGGTATTACCGCCACCTGTGGTCAGGTAATACTGACCGAAGTCCTGAATACGCCACTTCACATAGGTGTCGATGATCACGTCTTTTTTCTCAGAAGTGACAAAACGGTCAGCCTGATCATCCATGGTCTGAATACGGGCATCCAGTTTACGCACACGGTCAAATACCGGTACTTTAAAGTGCAGGCCCGGCTCATACACACGTGTCATGTTGCTAACGTCATCTTTAATGATTCGACCGAAACGAACCACAATACCACGCTCGCCCTCTTTGACGACGAAGACGGACATCAACACCAGAGCGATGAGAATGACTACGAGCGGGATAATTAACTTACGCATAATTAATATCTCCCCTGACGACCAGAGTCAGCACGCGGTGCCGCTGGAGTAGGATTCGCATTTTCCGTCTTCTCCAGCTCAATACCGTACGAGCTGGATGGGCTCATTTGCTGCTTACTGTCTTCAGACTGATTCATCAGCTTGTCCAACGGCAGATACAACAGATTGCCACCAGATTTCGAGTCCACCATCACTTTGCTGGTGTTGGAGTAAACGCGTTCCATGGTGTCCAGATACAAGCGATTACGGGTTACTTCTTTCGCTACATTGTACTCAGGTAACAGTTTCTCGAATTGAGCCACTTCACCCAGTGCGCCGTTAACCACTTTCTCGGTATAACCTTCCGCTTCTTTCTTCAGACGCTCAGCACGACCTGTCGCTTTCGGCAGAATATCGTTGCTGTAGGCTTCCGCTTCGCGCACAAAGCGCTCCTCATCCTCACGGGCCGCAATCGCATCATCAAATGCATCTTTCACGGCTTCCGGCGGACGGGCTGACTGGAAGTTCACGTCCACCACCAGAATACCCATGTCATATTTATCGGTAATCTTATCGATATCCGTCTGGGTATTGGCACGAATGGTCTGACGGCCACGGGTCAGGGCTTCATCCATAGTGGAGTCACCGATCACCGCACGCAGTGCAGAATCCGTCGCCTGGCGCAGACTGTCGTCCGCATTGGTCACACTGAACAGATACTTCTGTGCATCAGACACCCTGTACTGCACTTCCATTTCAACTCTCAGTACGTTTTCATCCTTCGTCAGCATCAGACCTGAGCTGCGCAGAGAACGAATCGCCTGTACGTTGACCAGCTCAACATCATCGATGAAGGTAGGTTTCCAGTTCAGACCAGGATCGACCATTTCATAGAATTTACCAAACCGAAGTACGACGCCACGCTCAGCTTCGCCAACAGTGTAAAACCCAGAAAATCCCCAAATCGCAGCCGCGATAACAGCAATGACACCTAAGCCGACAGCACCGCCGCCGCTCGAAGGTCCACGCTTATTCCCAAAAATACCACCAAACTTACGACTCAGTTTTGCAAACACTTCATCGAGATCAGGCGGCCCTTGTTCACGACCACCACGATTATTGTTCCCCCAAGGGTCCTTATCGCGGCCACCGTTGTTTCCAGGCTCATTCCACGCCATTATAGAACTCCATCAATATGATATGACGACAGTTTTTATTACTCTAGCAGTCCATCAGGCAAGGATAAAGTCATCCAGCCCCTGGTGCTCTCTTTTTTGCAGTCGAGCCCATTCTGCGATGGGTAAACGTACATCCAGTATCAGGTTACCATTTTCTTCATACTCTTCCCTGACAATCGCCCCAAGCTGATAAAACTTGCTCCGGAAACGACCTATCACTGCCGGCGGCAGGCGCAGAGTATGGGTGACCATAGTCCCGGACAGCCGTTCCGTCAGTGCCGTGAAGAGCAAATCAATACCGGTTCCTTCACGGGCAGAAACCCAGACCCGCTGTGGAATACCGTCTTCGTCGCGCTCAATACGCGGCTCAGCCTCTTCCAGGTTGTCGATCTTATTCATGACCACCAATACCGGGACATCACTGGCATCGATCTCTTCCAGTACCGTGTTGACCGCATCGATATTTTCCCGATAACGCTCATCACTGGCATCCACCACATGTAACAACAACGCGGCTTCCTGGGTTTCTTTCAGTGTCGCTTTAAACGCAGCCACCAGATCATGAGGAAGATGGCGGATAAATCCGACCGTATCGGCCAGGATACTGGTTCCCACATCCTCCACATCGATTTTGCGCAATGTCGGATCCAAGGTGGCGAACAGCTGATCCGCGGCATACACCCCGGCATCCGTCACCCGGTTAAACAGGGTAGACTTACCGGCGTTGGTATAACCGACTAACGAAATTGTCGGAATATCTGCCCGGCTTCTTGCTCGGCGGCCCTGATCCCGCTGTTTGGATACCTTATCCAAACGGCGCAGAATCGCCTTGATCCTCTCGCGCAGTAAACGACGGTCAGTTTCAAGCTGAGTTTCACCCGGTCCGCGCAGACCTATCCCGCCTTTCTGTCGTTCAAGGTGGGTCCAGCCGCGGATCAAACGGGTAGAAATATGACGTAACTGCGCCAGCTCGACTTGCAGCTTACCCTCATGGGTACGCGCACGCTGAGCGAAGATATCCAAGATCAATCCGGTTCTGTCCAGAACCCGGCATTTGCACAGCCGCTCCAGGTTTCGCTCCTGGGCAGGCGAGAGTGAATGGTTAAAAATGACGATCTCGGCGTTTTCCGCCCTGACCGCATCGGCAATTTCCTGTGCTTTACCTTCTCCCACGTAATACTTAGGGTGGGGAGACTGTCGGCTGCCTGTAATCACACGCAGCTTATTGACTCCCGCCGAGGAGACCAGCATTTCAAACTCGCTGAGATCTTCCCATTCCCCTTCTTGCGTGAAGTTGATATGAACAAGAATTGCCTGTTCACCGGCTTCATAACGGTCAAACAAGCAATCAACTCCTTATCGAAGAATATTATTCTTCTGTTTTTTCCTGGCCACGTTCTGTTGTCGGACGATCACCTGAATGGTGATGATTGACCGGGCGAGCCGGCACGACAGTAGAAATAGCGTGCTTGTACACCATTTGGTTGACAGTGTTTTTCAGCAGGATAACGAACTGGTCAAATGACTCAATCTGTCCCTGGAGCTTAATACCATTGACCAAGTAAATAGAAACCGGGATTCTTTCACGACGCAGCGCATTCAAAAACGGGTCTTGTAGAGATTGCCCCTTAGCCATTCTTTCTTTTCCTTATTTGTTTGTAGTTGTATGTTTCAATGAACAAAAAAACAATACGCAAAGCAGAGATGAGTATACACGTTAATCAAACCTCACGGCTAACGGAGTTTGTGACTGTTTGTAACGCTTTCTCTACATCACTGCTATCCAACCAAGTCAGCGCTTTCCAGCTGCGAAGCCAGGTAATTTGCCGCTTGGCTAACTGACGGGTTGCACAGATTCCGCGAAAAACCGCGTCATCCAAGGTGCAATTTCCGTCAAAGTAATCCCACATCTGTCGGTATCCAACACAGCGCACTGACGGGAGATCAGGATGCAGATCCCCCCGCTCATACAAGGCTCGAACTTCCTGTTCAAAGCCTGCTTTGATCATCTTGTCAAAGCGCTGTTCGATCCTCTGATGCAGAATAGCCCTATCCATGGGTGTTATCGCAAATTGGTGTACCTGGTAAGGTAATGTTTCCCCCTGCGTTTGGGTCAACTCAGTTAAAGTTTTACCTGAAATTCGGAAAACTTCCAATGCCCGCGACAATCGTTGTGGATCATTTGGATGGATCCGTGTCGCAGAGACGGGATCAATTTGTTGCAATTCTTCATGTAAAGCCAGCCAACCCTGCTCCCGGGCTTGCTGCTCAATCTCAGCACGAATAGCCGGATCAGCCTGCGGCAGTGGCGAAAGCCCCTCCAGCAAGGCCTTAAAGTAGAGCATAGTGCCGCCAACCAATAATGGAATGCGACCAGCCGCCACGATATCTGCCATTTCTTTTAGGGCATCTTCACGAAAATCGGCGGCTGAATAACTTTGTGACGGATCACGAATATCGATCAGCCGATGCGGCGCCTGAGCCAGCTCAGCGGCATCCGGCTTCGCGGTACCGATATCCATATCACGGTAAATCAGTGCAGAGTCGACACTGATGAGTTCAACAGGCAGCTGCTGACGCAAACGGATTGCCAGGTCGGTTTTTCCCGACGCGGTAGGCCCCATCAGAAAAATGGCCTGTGGAAGAGATTTAGTCATGTTTAAACGCTTCTAATGCCGGCTGCAAATCGACCGGACGCAGCAACCGGGAATAATAAGATTCCAGGGTACTCCCCCAGAGTTGTTCGAGCTCACCCAGCAAAGTGATGGCCTGAGACAGGCTGAAGCGTTCACTGTGAGCCGACAGTTCGGCGGAGAGCCAATCCAGCAAAGCTTCCCAGTAATCAGCATGACTCAGTTGTTCCCCGGCCTCTGACAGCGTGCTGAGCTGCGCCAGTAACGCCGGGATCAGCACTTGCAGGTTCTGTTGGCGAAGCGGCAGGCTCACCGCCAGGATCACCAGTTTATCCTGCCCTTTTGCCCGGATCTGGATACCCAGTTTCTGCAATACCGCGCTGTGCTGGCCAGCACTTTGGCTTAACAGCTGTGTGGTTGGGATCACCAGCGGGATCAGCAATGGCTGAGGTTTAAGGCCGTCATGACGGGCAAATTGCAACTGCCCTTTGATGCGCAGCTGATCTGCCTCTGTGAGCGATAACAAAGCCACATCGGCACCATGACTGACCAGCAGATAACGCTCAGCAATCACGGTCAGCGCTTTCCCCAGTCCGTGCTCCGGCTGGCTGTTGAGAACCGGATCGCGTTTGACCGGTTCCGGCGTTTCACGCCAGGCATGGGCAGGTGGCGTATTCTGCGGCTGGCGTGGCATCTGTTCAGGTTCTGCCGAGGCGACCTGTGTCTGCATCAATGCCTGATAGGCCGCGACTTCCGCTTTGGAAGGCGCTTCTCCGCCATACTGACGAGGCGAATGGCTCCGGGTACTGGCAGCAGGACGGGACGACGCCGAGGCAACAGTGGCCCTCTCCTGCTCCGAACGACCGGCCGAGCGGGCTGAGGTAACAGACTCATCGCTCTGTCGCCATTCTTTTGCCGGCGCTTGTCGCGGATAGGCCGGGGTATTGGCAATGGCATCCAGAGCGTTGGAAGAAGGGGCGCGCGAGCTATCGCCGTCTTGTGCCAGATCCGGCTGCCTGCTGAGCGGCGCCGGCTCTTTGATCTGGTAAGCATCCTGCTGGGCGGCATCGCCGCGGGCCGATGCTCGTTCTGGTGCCGAGTACAGGCTGGTTTCAGCTCCACTCTGCTGCAATGCACTTTGCACACCCTGATAGATAAAATCATGCACCAGACGGGCATGATGAAAGCGTACTTCATGCTTGGCCGGGTGAACGTTAACATCCACCTGGTGCGGGTCGACCTCAATGAACAGCACGTAAGCCGCGTACTGCTCTGCGGCCAGGGCGCCTTCAAAGGCCTGACGGATAGCATGATTGATCAGCTTATCCTTCATCATCCGGCCATTGACATAGCAGTACTGAATATCGTTCTGTGCCCGCGCCCCTTGCGGGGTGCAGATCCAGCCTGACAGACGCAGATCGCCGTGACCCAGCTCCAGTGACAGCGCATGTTGCAGAAAACCCTGCCCGCACACGGCGGCCAGCCGGCGCTCTTTTTGCGCCTGTGTCTCTGCCGCACGGTACTGGCGGATCAGTTTGCCGTTGTGGCGCAGCAGTATACTGGCGTCGAACCGGCTCAGTGCAATGCGCTTGAGCAGTTCATCAATATGGGCAAATTCGGTTTTTTCGGTACGGAGAAATTTACGCCGAGCCGGGGTATTGAAAAACAGATCCAGCACTTCCACTGTCGTCCCGACCGGGTGAGCGGCCGGTTTAAGCTGCACCGTCATGTCACGCCCTTCAGCATAGGCCGACCAGGCTTCCGGCTGCGCATCGGTACGGGATGTCAGCGTCAGACGGGATACCGAGCTGATACTCGCCAGTGCCTCGCCTCTGAAACCCAGGCTGGCGATCGCTTCCAGATCATCCAGCGTGGTGATTTTTGACGTGGCGTGACGGCTGAGCGCGAGTTGCAGCTCTTCTTTCACTATTCCGACTCCGTTATCACGGATGCGAATGGTGCGGCTGCCGCCTTTATCAATGTCGATTTCAATACGGGTTGCGCCAGCATCCAGACTGTTTTCCACCAGCTCTTTCACCACAGAAGCAGGGCGTTCCACTACTTCACCAGCGGCGATCTGGTTAGCCAGCCTGGCCGGTAATATCTGAATGGGCATAATCAGGTCTGCAATTAAGTGCTTGGAATTTTAAGTTTCTGGCCCACCGCCAGTGTATCTGAGCTTAGCTGATTCGCTTGCCGGATACTACTGACGCTGACCCCATAATGGGTTGCAATTTTACCGAGGAATTCACCGCGGCGTACCGTATGCTCAACCAGCTTGCGCTGAACCGGAATGTTCAGCTTCTGGCCGACGGCCAGTTCATCGGAGCGCAAAGCGTTAGCCTGCCGAATACTGTCGACTGTCACTTTATACCGGCTGGCGATCTTACCCAAAAATTCGCCCCGCTGCACGGTATGCACCACAGTGCTGTGCGTGATACTGGCCACGGCGGCACTGCTGTTGGTGGTGCCGCTGCTGTGGCTGGCCGTTTTACCGGCCGGAATGCGCAGTATCTGGCCCACTTTCACCACATTGGATGACAGCTGATTCATCTGACGGATGGCCTGGACAGACGAGTTGTATTTATCGGCGATCACGCTCAATGACTCGCCGCTGGCGACTTTGTGCTTAATACCGTGCTTGCGGGCGGCAAATAAGGTCCCTTCCGGTGGTTTATCATTGAAATAAGCCAGCACTCCCTTATACACCGCCTCTGAGAGTTTGTTCTGGTGGCTGGTGCTGTTGAGCAAGCGCTCCTCGCGCGGATTGGTAATAAATCCGGTTTCAACCAGCAAGGAAGGAATATCCGGCGATTTCAGCACCGCCAGACTGGCATGCTCGGGTTTTGACTTATGCAGCTTAGTCACTTTGGCCATTTCGTTCAGCACCCGGCTGGCAACGTCATAGCCTTCTTTTTGCGAATGGCTGAACTGCAAATCCAGCACCGCCATACTCAGGTACTGATCATCCTGACCGCCGGACAGCACATCGCCACCGCCCAGCAATTCAGACTGCTTCTCGTGCTGTTCGAGCCAGCGGCCGATTTCGGTATTGGCGCGGCGGGTATTCAATACCCAGACAGACGCCCCTTGCGGCTGCGGCTTGTGAAAGCCGTCCGCATGGATGGAAACCAGTAAATGCGCTTTGTTCTTGCGGGCGATTTCGGAGCGCTTGTTCAGATTGACGAAGTAATCCCCGCGGCGGGTCATAACCGCTTTCATGCCAGGTGTGGCGTTAATGCGATCCGCCACCTTGCGGGCAATGGTCAAAGTGACATTTTTTTCATATTTCCGGCTCGGGCCGATAGAGCCGGGGTCTTCGCCACCATGGCCGGCATCAATAGCCACGATAATGTCTTCGTTGCCGTAAGGCAGATGAATGCTGTCGACCGCTTTTGCCTTGCTGCCCGTGCCCGCCGATTTGACAGTTTCGGTTTTGGCGGCATGTGGCAGATCCAGCACCAGACGGTGACTGTAGTGACCATCCGGAGTCGGTGGCAGTTTGAAAATCTTGGGGGATGTGGTGGCGCGGGTTTCAAACACCAGACGGGATGTCCCGGTTTCCGGCGGGCTGCTGCTGCGAATTTTCGTCAACACATCGCTGTCTTTGACCACCACAGGTAATGACGATTTCAACGAAGTATCCTTCAGATCAATCACCAGACGATCAGGTTTAGTCAGCGTAAAGTAGGTAAAAGTCGGCTCTTCCTCCATGTCCAGCACCACCCGGGTTTCATCCGGGGCTGGCCAGACACGAATTCCTTCTACTTCATTGGCCAGAACTGAGCCGCTCGCTATCCCGGCAAGAAAAACCGTCAAAGAAAAACTTCTGCGCCACCCCATTGAATCAACTCTGCTCCAGTTTCTTTAACAATGCCATCCCGTAGCCGTTGTTTGCCGTCACTTCAACCTGACGGTGCTGATCTACGTAGCGAAGTTCAATATCCAGATCCGGCCCCGGCAATAATCCGGTGCCTTTTTCCGGCCATTCGACCAGACAGATGGCATCCGGGGTGAAATAGTCACGGATGCCCATAAACTCCAGCTCTTCCGGATCGGCCAGACGGTAAAGATCAAAATGGTAAACCTGCCAGGGCGGCAGTTCATAAGGTTCCACCAGGGTATAGGTCGGGCTTTTTACATTACCCTGATGACCCAGCGCACGGATAAAGCCCCGGCAAAAGGTCGTTTTACCTGCACCTAAATCACCGTGAAGGTAAATCGTCGTCTGCCGCTCACAGGCCTGAGCCAGTTGTTGACCAAAAGCCACCGTTGCCGCTTCATCGGCCAACACAATATTCAATGTCTGCATTGTTGTCGTTATCTTTATCTTAGATTTATCAATTGTCGAATATACGCAAAGAGATCACCGGCCAGCAAGCCGCGTTCCCCTGACTCTGCCGCCAGATCGGCTGCCCGGCTGTGAATCCACACACCAGCCCGGCTCGCTTGCGATAGCGTCAGCCCCTGCGCCAGCAGTCCACCAATCAGTCCTGCCAGCACATCCCCCATTCCACCCGTCGCCATGCCGGGATTTCCGGCCAGACAGACATAATGCTGCCGGCCATCATACACCACAGTGCCGGCTCCTTTCAGTACTACGACCCCGCCATAACGCCGCTGGATCTGTTCTGCGGCGGCAAAACGATCGGCTTCGACCTCTGCAACGGTCAGATTGAGTAATCGGGCGGCCTCACCAGGATGAGGCGTCAAAATGCGGTTCTCTTTATAGTCTGGTGTCTGAGCCAATAAGTTCAATCCATCGGCATCCAATACCAGTGACTGATCCTGTCGCACCACACTGTGGCTGGCATAGAGCGCTTTTCCCCATGCGCGCTGACCAAGACCTGGACCTAATACTACAACATCGGCCCAGCCAATTCGGTTGCTGAGCTGTTGATTAGCCTGGCCAAGCCCCCATTGCCAGCCCTGAGCCATTATCTCAGGACGCGCAGCGACAATTGCCAGCACATTGTCAGTATGTGTGACGGCTGCCGTCAGGCCTGCGCCAGTTCTGGCACAGGCTTCAGATGCCAGACGAATCGCACCGCCCATGCCCTGATCGCCTCCCAGACACAGCACCCGGCCGTAACTGCCCTTATGGGCTGTCCGCGAGCGCGGAGGCAGCATGGCGGCGATATCATCTTGCTGTATCACTCTGGCACTGGCCGGTTGCAGCTGCTCCAGCACCTCAGCAACGCCCAGCCCGGCAAAGATTAACTCCCCCCGGTACAAGGCGGCCTGCCCGGTCAGCAATCCTCTTTTCATGCCAATAAAGGTGACTGTCTGCCAGGCTTTTACCGTCTCACCCAAAATCTGGCCGGTATCGGCACACAAGCCCGACGGAATATCCACGGAAATGACAGGCTTAGCAGCGGCGTTGAGCGTTGTTATCAGTGCGGCAGCATTATCACGCACGGCACCGGACAACCCGGTCCCCAGGATAGCATCGACAATCACATCAACCGCTGCATCAATATGTGGCTTCGGGGGGTCTATCTTGCCACCGCAGGCCAGCCAGGCATCCCGGGCCAGCGCCGCATCGCCCTGTAAACGGGAAGCCTCCCCCAACTGCCACAGCGTGACTGTTAGCCCGTGTTCACGTGCCAGACGGGCAACCACATAGCCGTCGCCGCCATTGTTACCACCGCCACAACACACCAGCACATGTTTTGCCGCGGAATGGCAATGCTGAAGGCACTCAAACACTGCCAACCCCGCGTTTTCCATTAACTGATACATAGGCCAGCCCAGCTTTTGTGCCGCCTGTTTCTCACCCTCTCGCACCTGCGCGGCCCGAAAAGCGGAGCTGGGTAACGACGTTTCTGTCATGTCGGCACGACTTCCTTCGCTTTGCGTCTGCTTATCAAAGCACACCATACTGGGCATATACTTTAAAATAGTGCCGAAAAGCGTTTCCGGGCACAACAATCAGTGCCGTATTTTTCGCCATCGACGATTATTTTTCACTGTGCGAACTGTGCTACACTCCGGCCCCCAATTCATCCATCAGACGGCAGCCACATCATGCTCGACTATCAACAGCTCGCTAACGACATAAAACAATGGGGTAAAGACCTGGGTTTTCAGCATGTCGGTATCTGCGATGTTGACTTGTCGAAGCACGAGGCGCAGCTACAACGCTGGCTGGATGCTGGCTATCACGGAGAGATGGACTGGATGGCTCGTCATGGCATGATGCGGGCCCGTCCGGCGGAATTATTGCCCGGAACGATCAGAGTCATCAGTGTCAGGATGAACTACCTGCCACCGGAAGCCGGCTTTGCCCAGACCCTGAAACAACCCGAAAAAGCCTATATCAGCCGTTATGCCCTCGGCCGCGATTACCATAAGCTGGTCCGTAACCGCCTCAAACAGCTGGGCCAGAAAATCGAGCAGGTTACCGGTGCTTTGGGCTACCGGCCTTTTGTCGATTCAGCGCCTATCCTGGAGCGCCCGCTCGCGGAAAAAGCCGGATTAGGCTGGACGGGCAAGCATTCCCTCATATTAAGTGAGGACGCAGGTTCCTGGTTCTTTCTCGGTGAGCTTCTGATTGATTTGCCATTGCCCACAGATGAGCCCGTAGACAATCAATGCGGTAAGTGTGTGGCCTGCATCACCAGTTGCCCGACTCAGGCCATTGTCGCTGACGGCGTGGTCGATGCGCGCCGCTGTATCTCCTACCTGACCATAGAGCTGGACGGTCCTATTCCGGAAGAATTCCGCGAAGCCATGGGTAACCGGATTTACGGCTGCGATGACTGCCAACTGGTGTGCCCCTACAACCGGGAGTCGGCGATCACGGATGAACAGGATTACCACTGCCGGCCGCAACTCTATCAGCAAGATCTGCTGACATTATTCAACTGGGACGAAGCCACGTTCTTGAAAAACACCGAAGGCTCGCCCATTCGGCGCATCGGCCATCTCAAGTGGCTACGCAATCTCAGTGTCGCTATTGGTAATGCTCCCTACACTCCGGCACTGCTTAACGCCTTGATTGAACGTAAAGGGTTGGACAGTATGCTGGATGAACACCTTGACTGGTCAATCCATCGTCAAATAGCCAGGCGGGATGAAGCCCGTGTGGATGTCGTAGCCAATAAAACCAAGCGGCTGATCCGTATCGTCGAAAAAGGACTTCCCCGAGACGCCTGAAACCAGTACCGCGCGTCACCTTCGTTTGCGGGTGATTCACGGGCTACAAAACGCGATCCCGATCAGCCTTTTTTGTATGTGGAAAACAATTTCATTTGCACCATTTTGGTTATGAACACTGGTTATTAAGCACAAGCTGAAGCTGTTTGATTTAAGAATGTTATTCACCATGATCATTATATGATCACCCTGTTCACAACTTTGAAATCACTGCAATTAAAGACATAAAAAACAACAAGTTAAACAATCAATAAAATATTAATATTCTGTTGATAATGGGGATATTTATTTAAATGCACAGAGTTATGCACAGATAGACAGCACAACTAATCAACCGACTTATCCACAAAGCAAATGATGTGGATAACTCTGTGCATTAGATGATGCAAATGCAGAATTTAGTTTGGATAGCAGCAGACCCAAGCGTATACACACTTATGTGCTCTGGGGCTGATTTGACGTGCAGACAAGATTGTAGTGTAGCCTATGTTGGCTAAACAACATTGACTGTCATCATTGATGGTCGCCAATACTTCTCAGTATGGGAGTACAGAGCATCTTATTCTCAGACAAAAAAACAACCTTTCGGCTGTCTTAACTGATTTGGGATGATGTTGGTTTCAGCTCACTGATACTTATGTAAGCTTGAGGTGGTCTGGACGTTGTCCTATAGAACCTCGCGAGGCAAAGCTCTGACCTCAAAGACTATTACTTCACAGTAATGGTTGTGTGATTCTACAGCTTTCAATGTACTAAGCTGTGATCTTCCTATCAAGTAGGAAATTTGGAGCGACACACGAGGTTCCTGATCTTCAAGGAACCGGGCGTGACCTCAACCTTGGCAAGGTTGCGCTCTACCCACTGTTCGAGTGTCACATCAATTATCATCGTTAGTACGATGACAATCGCTTTTGCAAGCTGAAAATCTGGAGCGACACACGAGGTTCGAACTCGTGACCTCAACCTTGGCAAGGTTGCGCTCTACCAACTGAGCTAGTGTCGCATATTTTCTTAAAAAAGAAAATTGGTTGCGGGGGCTGGATTTGAACCAACGACCTTCGGGTTATGAGCCCGACGAGCTACCAAGCTGCTCCACCCCGCGTCCGTATTGTTTCACCGTCAGGTACGATGACAACCGCTTTTCTTCAAGCAAAGAAAGCTGGAGCGACACACGAGGTTCGAACTCGTGACCTCAACCTTGGCAAGGTTGCGCTCTACCAACTGAGCTAGTGTCGCATCATTTTTCACCGTCAGGTACGATGACAACCGCTTTTGCAAGCTAAGAATCTGGAGCGACACACGAGGTTCGAACTCGTGACCTCAACCTTGGCAAGGTTGCGCTCTACCAACTGAGCTAGTGT
>NZ_JASJOJ010000061.1:0-24179 GCF_038519165.1 Photobacterium sp. SP02 | reverse complement strand
GCCTGAGCGGCTGCAGCTTAGCTGGCCCAGTTGAAACTCAGCCACGCGCCACCGTCTTCCATAGGACGATCAACGGCTATTGATTGGTCTGAAGGAACTAAAGGAAGACAAACACCCCCACTCTCGCAGTCGGAATATGAGCGCATCATCAGCGCATGCTTAAACGAGCAAGACAAGAACTTTTGGCAATTAGCTGTTTACACAGGCATGAGGCATGGCGAGTTGCTGGCACTTGCCTGGGAAGACGTAGACCTGAAAGCTGGCGTTATTCACGTTCGCCGAAATCTGACACTTGAGGGCCGGTTCAAATTACCGAAAACAGTATCAGGTGAACGCACAATCAACCTGTTAGCGCCAGCAGTCGAAGCGCTGAAAAGGCAACAGGCATTGACCCTGATGTATCCATCAATAGAAATTGATGTATTACAGCGGGAACATGGTAAAATCATCCGCTTTTTTATACGCCCTGTATTTTCACCGCGAGTCACGGCGACAAGAGAGACGAAGGCATACTACTTCCATACCAGTATCCACGATAAATGGACTGGCGTGTGCAGGCGCTCAAAAGTACCGTATCGCAAACCGTATCAAACACGCCATACTTATGCGTGCTGGATGCTATCTGCAGGGGCAAATCCGACATTTATTGCTAAGCAAATGGGGCATTCTAGTGCTAAGGAAATTTATCAAACATATGGCGATTGGGTGAGTGACCACACTGCTGATCAGCTGCAGCTGCTGAACAACACTTACGGCAAGAATGCCCCCTATATGCCCCCAAACAAGAAAGAGCAACAGTAAGCGCATGAATTTAAAGAAGATTAACGAGTATCCGAAATACTGGGCCGAGTGCTATGGAACAGCGCCGTTTCTGCCGACTACGCGTGAAGAAATGGACGCGTTAGGCTGGGATAGCTGTGACATTATCATTGTGACCGGTGATGCGTATGTCGATCACCCGAGCTTTGGCATGGCGGTGATCGGTCGGGTACTGGAAGCTCAGGGGTTCCGTGTCGGGATTATCGCTCAACCCGAGTGGAACAATAAAGATGCCTTTATGGCGCTGGGTCAGCCGAACCTGTATTTCGGGATTACGGCCGGTAATATGGACTCGATGATCAACCGTTATACAGCGGATCGCAAGCTGCGCCATGATGATGCCTATACCCCGGACAATGTAGGCGGCAAGCGTCCTGACCGCGCCGTGCTGGTGTATTCGCAGCGTTGCCGTGAAGCCTATAAAGACACCCCGATTGTGCTGGGTGGCATTGAAGCCAGCCTGCGCCGTCTGGCGCATTATGATTACTGGTCTGATAAAGTGCGCCGTTCCGTGCTGTTTGATGCCAAAGCAGACATTCTGCTGTTCGGTAACGCCGAGCGGGCACTGGTAGAAGTGTCGCACCGCATTGCCAGCGGCGAAGACATCAGCACCATGACAGATATCGCGGGTACGGCGGTGATCCTGAAAGAAGCACCTGCCCATTATAAAATTATCGATTCCACCCGCATCGATAAGCCGGGCAAATCTATGGTGATGCCTAATCCGTACGCTACGGAAGAAGTCTGCGAAACCAATAAGTCCAAAGCCGAGGCTGAACCAGTAAAAGCCCAGACGGTGCAGATTCAGCCTTCCCGTCACGACGCCTTTACCAGCGCCGTGCGTTTGCCTTCTTTTGAGAAACTGCGCAACGACCGCATTTTGTACGCCCATGCCAGCCGTGTGATGCACCTGGAAGCGAACCCTTATTCTGCCCGCGCACTGATTCAGCTGCACGGCGACCGTGAATTATGGGTCAATAAGCCGCCTATCCCGCTCACAACAGAAGAAATGGATTTTGTGTTTGGCCTGTCGTACGCGCGGGTGCCGCATCCTTCCTACGGTAAAGCCAAGATCCCGGCTTATGACATGATCAAGACCAGTGTCAACATCATGCGTGGCTGTTTCGGTGGCTGTTCTTTCTGCTCGATTACCGAGCACGAAGGCCGGATTATTCAGAACCGCTCGCACGAGTCGATTTTGCAGGAACTGGAAGATATCCGCGACAAAGTACCCGGCTTTACCGGCACCATTTCCGATTTGGGCGGCCCGACAGCGAACATGTACCGTCTGGGATGTTCTGATCCGCGTGCCGAGAAAAACTGCCGTCGTCCGTCGTGCATCTTCCCGAAAATCTGTGAAAAGCTGGATACCGACCACAAACACACCATAGATCTGTACCGCAAAGCCCGCGAAGTAAAAGGCATCAAGAAAGTGATGATCGCCTCGGGTGTGCGTTACGATCTGGCAATTGAGTCGCCGGAGTACATTAAAGAGCTGGTGACCCACCATGTCGGTGGTTATCTGAAAATCGCGCCGGAGCATACCGAGAAAGGCACGCTGGATTTGATGATGAAACCGGGCATGGGCACCTATGACCGCTTCAAAGAGCTGTTTGAAAAATACAGCGCCGAAGCCGGCAAGAAACAGTATCTGATCCCGTATTTCATTTCAGCCCATCCGGGTTCAACTGATGACGACATGCTGCATCTGGCCTTATGGCTCAAGAAAAATGATTACCAGTGCGATCAGGTACAGAACTTCTACCCGTCGCCTATGTGTAATGCCACGGCCATGTATCACTCAGAAACGAACCCGCTGAAACGTGTTAAGTACAAGCAGCGGGAAGATCTGTTTGTGGCCAAAGGTGAGCGTCAGCGCCGTCTGCATAAAGCCTTGCTGCGTTACCATGATCCGGCTAACTGGCCGCTGATCCGTGAAGCCTTGATCAGCATGGGTAAAAAACACCTGATCGGCGACCGTGCCGACTGTCTGGTGCCCGCTGAAGGCAGCGACGCAGCCCTGACACCGGCAACCCGTCGCGGGTCAAGCCGTCACGGTGCCAAGCGGTTCGCGACTAAGCACCCGAATCAGCCGGATATCCGTAAAGACGGAACGACACAACGCAAGGGTTCGGGTAAACCGAAAACTCAGGCTGGCAGCAGTGCTCAGGGTAACGGCAAGCCACAAGGCGCTGGCAAACGCCCGTCCGCACCGGGTAAACCGCAGTCTCGCGGCAAGCCGTCCGCCAAACGTGGCGCACGGGCCTGATACCGAGCCCAGCCGCTGTAAATAAAGATAAAAAAAGGCAAGAGCGATGCTCTTGCCTTTTTCATTTCAGGGGGAAATAGATGTCATTTAATGCTAGGCGACGACTTTCTCTGCCGTCACAGCTGCCGATCTTTCACTCATGAAGCTCTCATGCAGCGCACAAATTGCGCCGTGATAATCGCTGTCCTTCACCACGAACTGCACATCAACGTTACGCAGGGAAGCGTGAGCAGCTTTCGGACTGATATCTTTATCCAGCAGGGTCAATACACCCTGACTCATGGTCTTATTGGTATCGATAGCCGAACCAATAACCGAAATCAGCGCCACCATTTTTCCGGTGATCTTCGCCTTCGGATAACGCTTCTCTGCTTTGGCCAGCACCTTGTTCTGGCTCGATGTACTGCCGTCCAGATAGTAAGTCACAGAGTTGGCGTTCATCTCTTTACTGATCAGCTGGACGTTCTCTTCGCGGATGATTTCCATCAGCTCATAGCTGACGTCTTCCACCTGGCCGACCATCGCCTGGTCAAACAAATGCAGTGCAAAGACCTTATCCCGGCCGGCAATAATCTCGGCTTTACCGGTATTAGGCTGGTAATGCTGAGAAATTAAGGTGCCCGGATGTTCTGGTTCAAAGGTATTTTTCACCGCCAGCTCAATGCCGGCACGACGAAGTCCTGAAGCGGCGTTGGGGTGAATCGCTTCCATACCCAGGTTGGCCAGCTGGTCAGCAACGTCATAGTTACTTTTTCCAATCGGGCGGACATGTTCAGGACCAACGATACGCGGGTCGGCGCTGCTCAGGTGATACTCTTTGTGGATCACCGCGCGGCTTGCCTTGCTCAATACCGCCAGACGACTGAATGTCATCTCACTGTAACCGCGATCATAAGTCTTCATCAGACCTTCATCACAGTAAACATAGCCGGTAACGATAGGCAGTTCTTTGCTCAGATCGATATCTTTAATGGCATCGAGAATCACCGCATCCAGATCGCCCTGGACATTGTTCTCAGCGCCCCAGCCCGACAAATCAACAAAGCGAGAGTTAATACCCACGTTATTCAGCATCAGCGTGGTATTAAAGGCAGAATGCGCTTCACCAATGGAAGACAGAAACTCGCGGATTTGCGGCAGATAACTGGTCAGAGAAAACTGTCCGTACTGACAGGTTTCCAGAATATTCTCGATACAGGTAATAGCGTTAGCAATACGCTCTTTGACAAAATTATCGGCACGGTTACGACAGAACAACTCAGGAAACATAGTGTCGTTAATCAGCAGCATACGCTGCTCCAGTGCTTTCAATTTCTCGCGCCACACATCATTGCGTTCTGCAATGTAGCGGAAGATGCCCGGTTCACCGGTTCGCTTGCATTCCAACAGTGCGTCAGTGATACCGCCATAGGCCGAAACAACAAACATACGTTGATAAGGATTGTCTGGATAGAGCAGGATATTGTCCATTACCGCATCGAACGCAGACATGGAAGTACCGCCAATCTTTTCAACGGTATGAGTCATGGTAACTCCTTTTATTTTCATCAGCTAAGCGAGAGCGCTTAGCCTGATGGTTTTGAAAGGCGGTTTGCACCGCCTTCCGGTAACCCTCAGGTTGATATCGCAAGGAGGGTTAATCACTTGCGTCAATACAGCTGTGATTATTCTGCTGCTGGGTAAACACCGTCTTTGTCGTGGACTTCCATGCCCGTCAGTGGCGGGTTGAACACACAAGCCATCACCATATCGACACCTTTGTTGGCACGCAGCTGATGTTCATCATGCTTGTCCAGTACATACAGGGTGCCTGGCTTGATCTCGTAAGTCTTGCCATCGGCAGTGGTCTGGATTTCCCCTTCACCCGACACGCAATACACAGATTCCAGATGGTTCTTGTAATGAATGTGTGTATCGGTATTGGCAAAGATAGTGGTGATGTGGAACGAAAAGCCCATGTTATCATCACGCAGCAACATGCGGACACTTTCCCAGTTACCGTTTTCAGCCACTACCCGGCGTTCACTGTTCTGGCACTCTTCAAGGGTGCGTACAATCATTCTTATTCTCCTTAAGACGCTTTCTTCATGCTGGATTTTGCAAACTCGGCCACCGCTTTTTCAAAGATGTGCAGGCCTTTTTCCAGTTCCGCTTCACTGATAGTCAGTGGGCAGAAGAACTTCAGCACTTCATCATTCGGACCGGCGGTTTCGATAATCATGCCGTTAGCAAAGCACAGCTTACCGATTGCACCCGCAAATTCACCATCGTGACAGGCAATACCCTGCATCAGACCGCGACCTTTGATTTTTTCAAATACCGCCGGGTACTGCTTGAGTACTTTTTGTAATGTTACGTTCAGCTGGGCAGCGCGTGCATTGATGTGCTGCTCAAACTCGTCGTTGTGCCAGTAGGCTTCAATAGCAACAGCGGCTGTCACGAACGCGTGGTTGTTACCACGGAACGTACCGTTGTGCTCGCCCGGCAACCACTTGTCCAGTTCAGGCTTCAGCAGTACCACTGCCATTGGCAGACCGTAACCACCGATAGATTTAGACAGGGTCACCATATCCGGTTTGATACCGGACGGCTCAAAGCTGAAGAAAGTACCGGTACGGCCACAACCTGCCTGAATGTCGTCGACAATCAGCAGAATGTCGTGACGTTTACAGATAGCGCTCAGGCGCTGTAACCATTCGTCGGAAGCTACGTTCAGACCACCCTCACCTTGTACGGTTTCGAGGATGACAGCAGCCGGTTTATCCAGGCCGCTGGAGTTATCAGTCAGCATAGCTTCAAACAGTGCCAGACCGTCCAGGTCAGCATAACCTTCGTATGGCAGGCGGGTGACACCGCTCAGTGCCATACCTGCACCACCACGGTGATGCTGGTTACCGGTAGCCGCCAGTGCACCGTAAGACACACCGTGGAAGCCGTTCGTGAAGGCAACGATGTTCTGGCGTCCTTTTACTTTACGCGCCAGTTTCAGTGCCGCTTCAACGGCGTTAGTACCGGTTGGGCCAGTAAACTGTACTTTGTAGTCCAGACCGCGAGGGGTCAGGATGTAATTCTTCAGGTTTTCAAGAAATGTCGCTTTTGCTTCGGAATGCATATCCAAACCGTGCGTCAGGCCATCTTGATCGATGTAATCCATCAGTGCTTTTTTCAGCACCGGGTTATTATGGCCATAGTTCAACGCACCAGCGCCTGCCAGGAAATCCAGGTAACGCTCACCTTCGCTGGTGTTCAACCAGCAACCCTTTGCGGATGAGAACACCACCGGGAAGTTTTTGGCGTAACATTGAACATTTGATTCCTGCGCATTAAAGATATTCATGACTTATCCTGTTTTGTCGTGATTTATTGTTTAAGTGGAATGCGATAGAGATATTCCGAGTCGTGTTCACCGTCGAAATGCTTCTCTTCGTCAAGGAACAGCGAGACTTCACCTAAGTTACCGTTCGCCTGATCCACCTTCTTAAACAACGCCCAAGAGGCTTTATTGAGGCGGGTGATGGTTGTTTCGATGCAGCGAATATCGCTGAGATCATCACGCGCCAGCAGTTGTTGAATCATCTTGAAAGCGAGCCCTTTACCACGCGCCTTCTCGCCGACAGCAACCTGCCATATAAACAGAGTGTTTTCCTTTTCAGGGACTCTGTAAGCCGAGACAAACCCTGCCATCTCACCGTCTGATTCAGCAACAATACATGTGTCTTTGAAGTGAGTGGTCTGCAGGAAATTGCAGTAAGAGGAGTTGGTGTCTAATGGGGGACAAGATTCGATCAGTGAATGCACTCGATTACCATCTGTTCGTTCCGGTTTTCGAAAAACAAACTCTTCCTGAGTCTTAGTCGATGCTTCTGGGGCTAATGCCCATGGTGCCATTGTAATCATTGGTCGCCACATTGTTTAGTGCTCTAATGAATTCAAAAACAATTATAGGGACTCGAATGATAAGATCAACCCCAATATTTTTAGCAAAATACTGATATAAACAGTAAGTAATTGATCTATATCTAGTTAATAGTGAAAAATGATTACAAAGCTAATAATTACAGAACTAATCATATTGCTGTCATTAAAGCGACATCAAGCCGCGATAAGTGAGATCTTCTGGCCAGAAATGCGCAAATCAGTGGTGGGGAAAGAAGAGAATGACGTTGCAAGCCGCTGTCGCCGGACTCAGTGACTTGACGTAGAGAAGGAAGAAAAAATGAAGAGTCCGTTAATTGCCAGACATTACCTGGCCAGTTCTGCTGCCATAAAAACCGCAATAGCAATGACAGCACAGATCAGCATGCCAATGTACAGCTTTTTCTGATTTCGCTCGTCCAAAAATCGAGCCATGACTACCGCTGCTGCAATCAGCAGGATTATCACTACAAATTTAAGCATGCCTCCCCCTGTGGATGTCTGTTAATCGCCTGATTGCTATATCAAGGATATGTCCGTCTCTGAAATTCACTGCCAACTCTTCAACTTAGCACCAATTACAGAATCAGGCTGTTACCGCTGCCGTTTCTGTACCAATTGAACACATTTCTGCGCTGAGTACCTGGTTCTTACCCTGCGATTTCGCCTGGTACAGCGCCCTGTCTGCAGACGAGATGGTCGACTCCATGCCCTTGCGCAAAGGAGCAACACCAATGCTGACGGTAATGGCACAGGATGTGCCTTCATTAACCTCAATACGGCTGGCTTCTACCTTTGCCCGGAAATCATCCAATGTCTTGAGGGCGGTTTCTGCGTCTGGTGCTTCCATTAACACCGCAAACTCTTCCCCGCCATAGCGACACAATACAGCTTGTGCCGGAAAGCTGTGCTTCATCTGGCTCGCAATGTTCAGAATCACTTCGTCGCCAAGCAAATGGCCGTAGGTATCATTAACCGACTTAAAGTCGTCTACATCAATCATGGCCAGAAAGTAGCCAGTGGTACTGTCCGCCAGTTTCTGATCCATATGCTGACGGAGACTGTTCTTATTTTTCAGCCCTGTCATCTGATCTTCGCTGCGGATGTGCTGAGTCAAAAGTATCTGATTCAGTGCACTGAGCGTGTAGTTGGCAATCATTTTGGCAAAGAATGGATAAGCCACACCAGGCTGGCATATATACAGTACACCGATCAACTGACTGGCCGTGCGCTGATTTCCCTCCAGCCTGGCGCTGTTGACTAAAGGCAGCCGTATACAGGGCTCGCTGGGCGCAATACGGCGGACAATATCATCCTGTTCGGGCTTGCAAAACCGGCCCAGCTGCTGACAACCGGCAATACGGCACAGTAAATCTGCCGGCACATTGGCCCGTAAGTTGTGATAGGTCTCTTCCAGCACCCCTTCATTGGCATTCATCACGAAAAGATAGACCCTGCTACTGCCCATTGTATCGTTTAATAACGCAGACAACTGCTCGTGCAGCTCATCGAATTCCTGCGCTTCAATTAGCTGGCCACCCACCTGATGAACGCGGGTATGCAGGTAACCTGCCAGTAAAATAAAAAATACGACAACCAGCAAAGTGCCGCCCACAGCGCCCATTTTCAAGGCATTGGACGCAATTTCACTATTATTGGTACCAGACAGTAACACCCAGTTAAAACGGTTATTGGTATCGTAAACACTGAATTTATACTGATTATCGTATTGATAAGAAGAAATGCTACCGTTACCGTCGCCGGCCATGATTGTTGTCAGCAATTCAGGGTCTATACTGACAGAATCTACGCCCAGCCGCGTTTTGTCGGGGTGAATAACAACCCTTTTGGTGTTCGGCTCAACCGCGTACACATAGCCGTTCTTCATCGTTTTCAGCCCGGAAAGATCATCCGACATCGCGCCGGCATCAAACTCAATCATAATCCGGACGTTATTTTTCCCGGGTATCGCCAGTTTTGAGACCAAGGCAACACACCACTTTTTGGTGCTGTTACTGTGATAAAAATCCGACAGATAGATATCACCGGATTGTTGCTCGTCAGAATACCAGGGCCGGTGCTTTACCCGCTCGTCAATCCCCGACAAACGAAATCCGTCGGTACCGTAATAATCTGAGTCGACCAGTAAACCGATTTCCAGAAATTTATTCTGGTTGTTAACCAAATAGTTAGCCGCATCAAGAAATGCAGGTATATTTTCTGCCCCTTTCAGGATCTCAGATAATAAAAATAATTGATTCGTTGCCGCAATGTAATTCTGGTCTAAGTATTTTTTCGCCACATTCAAATTAGCCCGCGCCTGTGAGTAGGCACTGTCCCGGATGGAACGATAATCTGAGTACCCTAAATACACCAGTGCTGACACCAGCAGAACGAGCAATGGCAGAACCATTTTAATCAAATACTTAGGTTTAAATTCCATTTAAAATATCTATTAAATAAAACATCGGTCAAAATCTGAAAGTTCGTGATTATATCTTAATCGCCGGATACCTGTCGCAACCTAATTGTCAGATAGCAGTATGCCGTAACATTTTACGATCGTTTCATTGCAATGAAGGAGTCACCGATACGACACCCGAATGTCATATTAGAAAATTAGTCTTATTTCTGACACTGATACCTTGATATAAGGGTTGAATCGACTATGGGAAAACACACCTACCGTACACTCTGGTTATCCGACATACACTTAGGGAACAGGGATTGTAAAGTCGACTATCTGTTGGATTTTTTATCCCGCTATCAGGCCGACACCCTGATACTGGTTGGTGACATCGTTGACCTCTGGTCGCTGAAATCGCGGTTTCACTGGCCGGAAAGCCACACCAAAGCTGTCCGCCTGTTACTGGAGCGAGCCGATCAGGGATGCCGGATCATCTATATTCCGGGCAACCACGACGAAGCCATCCGCAAATTTATTCAGTTTAATCTCGGCAATGTTGAACTGGCACACAACTACATCCACACCAGCGCAAACGGCAACCGCATTCTGGCTCTTCATGGCGATGAATTCGACAGCATGGTTTGCCACAGCAAACTGACCTCCTTACTGGGCGATGCCGGGTACGATTTCCTTTTATTCTTAAATCGCTGGTTAAACAGCTACCGCCGCTTAACCCGGCAGCCATACTGGTCTCTGGCCAGTTACCTCAAGAGCAAAGTCGAAAAAGCCAACCTGGCGATAGCCAGATTTCGCCATGCCGCTGTCACTATGGCCAGGCATAAAGATGTCGATGCCATTGTCTGCGGCCACATACACCATCCGGAAATTACCGAACAGGATGGCATCGTATACCTGAATGACGGGGACTGGATTGAAAACTGCACCTTTCTGGCCGAGCACCATGACGGCGTGATCGAACTGATTCAATGGACGGAACAGGCCAAATGCCTCGACAGCACGGAACGGTTTAAGATCAATCCTCAGATCACCAGCCTGTTTGACAAAGAGAAAGCGAAAGAGAAACAAAAAGAGAAGCAGAAAGAAAAAGTGGCCTGAAAAAACGGCGGAGGCCTGAACGCTCCGCCGTCACTGTGCTGATTGCAGACAGCCTGCTATCAGGCTGTACTCACCAAACGTAATAGCACCTGAACCGGGTGCTTCATCTTAATGTGCTCAAAACGCTTTACCTGGCTCCGGCACGAATAGCCCGTTGCCATACAGCGGTCGCCATCCAACTGCGCCAGATTCGGCTGCCAGCTGAGATTGAACACCCCTTTGGAGGTCTCCAGCTTATCTTTCTCGTGACCAAAAGTCCCCGCCATACCACAACAGCCAACAGAAACGGCTTTCATACTGGCACCGAAATGACGGAAGATTGCCGCCCACTCTTTCTCAGCATTGGGCATCTTGGTTTTCTCGGTACAGTGGGCGAACAAGTACCACTCACTGTCAGTACGGGGGGCCAACGCGGCTCTTTCACTCAGTAATGGCGTCAACCATTCATGGGCTGTCATCACTTTGAAATCACCGCGCTTATCACCCAGCATTTCATTGTATTCATCGCGATAACAAAGCACCAAGGCCGGATCGACACCGACCATAGGCATGCCCAGCTTATCCAGCTGATTGAGGAAGTCGGCGGTGTTTTTCGCTGTTTTGGCAAACTGACGCAGGAAACCTTTAACATGCTGCGCCTTGCCGTTGGGTTTAAACGGCACCAGCATAGGTTTCTTACCGAGCTTTTCAATCAGATGGACAAAGTCGCGCACCACTTCCGCATCGTAGTAGCTGGTGAACGGGTCCTGAACAATCAGCACATACTGCTGCCGCTCTTCTTGAGACAAAGCCTGCAGCCACTGCAGATCAAACCGGGTTGCATGGCTGCCCGCCAGTCCCTGCATCAGCGTCGGCACCGACAATTCAGGCATATCCACATAGCCGAGCACTTTCGCCGTCAGGGATTTTGACCAGCCGGGCCGCATTACGGCATTGACCAGTGACGGGGCTTTGGCCATCACCGGCAGATAGCTTTCTACATAGCCAACCAGATAGTCTTTGGCAGGACGCTGATAACGGCTGTAGTACATGTTAATGAAACGCGAGCGGAAACTCGGCACATCCACTTTGATCGGGCACTGACTGGCACAGGCTTTACACGCCAGACAGCCGTTCATGGCTTCCATCACTTCGTGCGAATAATCGTACGCTTTACGCTGAGATCCGAAGGTATTGCGGAAGCGATCTATGATTTGCTTCACCGTCGGCGACTTTTCCATCAAGTCCTGCTCCAGCCTGACCGGATCCACACCCTGATCAGCCAGCAAGCGCAGCCATTCGCGAACCAGTCCGGCCCGCCCTTTCGGCGAGTGACGGCGGTCAGCGCTGACCTTCATCGACGGGCACATCGGGGAGCTGGTGTCGTAATTAAAACACAAGCCGTTGCCGTTACATTCCATCGCCTGTTTGAAGCTGTCTCTGACTTTGACCGGGATCTGGCGGTCAAAATAACCACGCTTTACGCCATCCACTTTCACCAGTTCGGCATCGCTCTCTAATGGCGTGCAGATCTTACCCGGGTTCAGTCTGTTGTGCGGGTCAAAGGCTGCTTTTATGCGGCGCAGTTCGGTAAACAGCTCTTCACCGAAAAACTCAGGTCCGTATTCCGAACGGTAGCCTTTACCGTGCTCACCCCACATCAGACCGCCGTATTTGGCGACCAGCGCCACCACCTGATCGGAGATTTCCTTCATCATTTTTTCTTGCGCCGGATCGCACATGTCCAGCGCAGGACGCACATGCAAGACACCGGCATCGACATGACCGAACATGCCGTAATGCAGCTGTTTCTCATCCAGCAACTGGCGGAACTCCACAATGAAATCAGCCAGGTTTTCCGGTGGTACACAGGTATCTTCGGCAAAAGGAATCGGTTTCTGCCAGCCTTTGGCAGCCCCTAACAGACCCACGGCTTTTTTGCGCATGTTGTAGATCTTGTTGATGCTGTCCAGATCCTCACAGACCTGAAAACCGATAATCCCCTGCTGACCAATTAAATTTTCCAGGCGCTCGCTCAGCTGTTGCACCTGCTGTTTAATCAACTCAACATCATTGCCGGCAAACTCAACAATATTGATACCCTGCATGTCCTTACCCGGCACATCGGTGATCAAATCGCTGACGGTGTGCCAGACAATATCCTGGCGGGCGAGATTGAGGACTTTTGAGTCCACGGTTTCGACGGACAGTGCCTGGGCTTCCACCATCACAGGTGCATTACGCAGCGCCGCATCAAAGCTGTCGTACTTAATGTTCACCAGTGCCCGGGCTTTAGGGATAGGGGTGATATTGAGTCTGGCTTCGGCAATAAAGGCCAGCGAGCCCTCGGCGCCACACAGCAGACGCGCCGGGTCGAAATGCGTCAGTGCGTCGTTGAACACATTTTTCAGATCGTAACCGGTCAGAAAACGGTTCAGCGGCGGGAATTTATCCAGAATTTGCTGACGCTTTTCACGGCACACTTTCGCCGCCACACTGATGGCGTCAGCGACCTGGCCTTTTTGTTGCGCGATCCGGGCCAGCCCGTCTTGCGTCAAAGGTTCGGTATCCAGCACTGAGCCATCCACCAGTACCGCTTTCAGTGCCAGTACGTGATCTGAGGTTTTACCGTACTGCAGCGATCCCTGACCGGACGCATCCGTATTGACCATGCCGCCAATAGTCGCCCGGTTACTGGTGGACAAATCGGGGGAGAAAAAGAAACCATGCGGGCGCAGTGCGTCATTGAGCTGGTCTTTCACCACCCCGGTCTGCACTCTGACCCAGCCTTCCTGCGGGTTGATCTCAAGAATCTGGTTCATGTGACGCGAAAGGTCAACGACGATACCCGGTGTCAGCGACTGACCGTTGGTGCCGGTGCCGCCTCCGCGTGGAGAAAAACTGACCTGCTGAAAAGCAGGCTGCTGGCCCACTTTTCCGACCAGCACCAAATCATCCACAGATTTAGGAAAGACGACAGCCTGAGGTAATTGCTGATAAATACTATTATCGGTTGCGACAGCCAGACGGCTGGCATAGGTGCGTTCAACATCGCCGGAAAATCCTGCATTTTCCAGCGCATCCAGATACGACAGTACGATGTCATCGATACTGTTCTCAAACGTCAGTGCGGGTAACATTGCTCTCCTTGTCCAGTATTCAGCGATCCTGCTTTCACTGGCTCCATATTAATCCAGACTATTATGCCTGTTTGATATAATCGTTTGCGCTCACTTTACCGCACTCAAGTCATGAAACAAAGTGTCAGGCACAGCTTACTGACAGGTTTCTGTTTGCTTTACCCGCAAGCTTGCCGGAGCAGCGTCATTAAGCCGTTTCCGGCTCAGCCAATAACTTCAGCATCAATGACGAACCCGCCACCAGCCAGACCGCCAGCAAAAACGCCCCGACTGCCCGCATCCCCAGAATAATCAGGCTGACAGTGGAGAAACTGGTGATCACGGCAGAAAAGTAAGCAATCGCACCCGACCCTGCCAACAGCACCAGAGCCACCACAATATGCCGATGCACAGACAGAGTCAGGCTTGCTTTAGGTAAGGCATCCAGACTGAGAAACACCCCCAGCGAGATGGCAAACAGATAGGTATGTGCAGGCAGCAAGGTGAAACCGGCGGCGACACCGGTGAGAACAGTCATCCCCAGCCAGACCGCCTTTCCCCGTATGGCGGTCGGGGTGATCAGCCGGGAGAGCAGGATCAGCAGCAGAATGCCGATGACGATTGCCGCTACTGTATCTGAAATAAAATGCACGCCAAACCAAACACGGGCCAGCGCCTGACCCAGGATCAGAACGGTAACCATCAACAAACCCGCCCCGGCGCGCAGCCATGATTTTCCTGCGCACAGTTTGATCCAGAACATTCCCCAGATCACAGTGGCTAACAAGGTATGCCCGCTCGGAAAACTGAATCCGTAGGCATTGCCGTTCTGCAGTGCCGGCACCAGATAAAATGGACGCGGCAGATAGAAAATTTGTTTCAGACAGGTTGAAACCAGAATGGTCATCACAGTGGCGGCAAGCAACGGCAACATTGCAGCCGGCCCGAATAAGGAAGCAATCACAGCAATAAGCAAGAACACAAACCAGTATTCGCCGGAAAGATTCAGCAGCCACATCAGGCTGTCCAGCACAGCTGTCGCGGCATCCGGCAGCTCGTTACCCCAGTCCTTAACGGCCTTGATCACCACCAGTTCTGCCTGATGAAAAGCACTTGCCCTATCACTGATATCGGTATAGAAAACCACCTCACTCTCTGGCGTTTCCATCATCCACTGATATAAGAAGGCAGTATCTTCGGGGTAGCGATACTCAGCGGGCGCTAAAGACAGCGGTGATATCAGGTACACAGCTTTCACTTCCCGGCTGAAATCTGCCGCTTGCCAGGCTGCAATCTGCTGGCGCTGATCGCTTTGATCTTGTTCTTGCTCAGCAACCAGAATCGGTTGTGTCGCCACGCAAGCATATATCGCCGCTCTGTCCCTGAACTGCAAAAGCTTAACCACGTCGACATCTAATCCGGTTTCTTCCAGCGCCTCTCTTCTGGCCGCCTCACTGGCAGTATCCTGGCTGTCAATATAGCCGCCCGGAATGGATAACTTCTGAGTAATGACCTCAGACACCATGACCATCTGCTTGCCATGCCGGATAACACAGGCCGCCCCAACAAGACTGGCAGGCTGTTCGTCATGCGGTTCAACAGAAACAACGCGCTGATTGTTCACTTCTTCGGCATGCACATTCCACGAAAGGGAAGCAAAAAGAGAAATGAACACGGTAAAAGCGAGCATGATAAAAGCAGACGAAAAAAGAGCACGCAGTCTGATCACTGAAAACCTTTCATTTTTAAACTATTACCTGTGGCAAGTTCATCAATACGGAGTATATGCGACCATTAAAATGCCATAAATGATCATGTTATGTTAATTTCATTTTATTGTTTCTGGTATCAGAGCTTTATCGCAACGTGAGAAATTTCCACAATACAGCGCATCCAATAAGCGATTAAGACAATGATGACTCAAAATACACCACCTGTGCTGGCGCCGGATTATTACCGCCACAACTTTGATCTCCTGCTGCGCAGTGTCCGGCAGCAATATCATGACTTATTGAGCCATAGCGAGCACTGGTGGCTGAATACTTACTTCCGGCTTACGCCTGATGCCAAACAGTTGTATATCCGAATGCTGTCACGCAAGGGCAGATATTTTCGCGTCAGCAAACTCCGCTACCCTGAAATCCGGGATACAGAAAACGCCATTGAGGAGCTTCTGAGCAACAAATTTCTTACCTGCAATCAAGCAAACTGGCCGGCGGATGAGATCTTGGATGTATTCACCAAACCGGAACTGCTTAAGATCTTCAGCGAGACACTCTCCCCTGAAGTGCACACCAATGGCCAAGCGTTAAAGCAGGCCAGAAAAGCGGAGCTCACTGCAGCCATACTTGCCACGTCACCGGCCATATCGGTATTCAACGAATCCATCGTCCATGTTGAACATCAGGCGCATCTGACGACCTTCTTACTGTTGTTTTTCGGCAACCAGTATCAGGATTTAAGCCAGTTTGTGCTGACTGATTTAGGCCTGCATATCTTTGAAAACTATCAGATCGACGCGACAACCCGCCTGTTTCAGCAGCGACAGCACATACTGGAATGGCTGTCCCTTGAAGCCTTAGCGGCCGAATACGAACCGCTTTCACTCTGCAAAGAGGCCCAGGCAGTGCGGCAGTTCGCCAGGCGTCTGCCCGGCCCCTGCACATGGCCGCCGCTGGAGCGGCGACGGCAACGATTATTCAACCGGGTTGCCCGGGATCTTGAGCGCCTGGGCGAATATGATCTGGCGCTGTTTCTGTTTAATCGCAGTGCGCTGCCGCCCAGCCGTGAACGCCGGGTGCGGATACTGGAAAAACTGCAGCGCCATCCAACCGCTCTGGCCCTCTGCCAGCAGATGCTGTCAGCGCCCTTTAATGAAGAAGAAGCCGAAGTCGGACAACGCCTGGCGCATAAGCTCAGCCGTACCCTGAACCTGCCGGTGGCACAGGCGGCCAAAGACACTTTTACGCTGGAGACACTCACACTGGCGGTCAGTGAAGAGCGTGTCGAGTTAGCCGTTGCTAACCATTACCGGCAAGCAGGATGGCGTGTTCACTACACCGAAAATGCCCTGATATGCGGGTTGTTTGGCCTGGCATTCTGGGACATTATTTTTGCCCCTGTTACCGGGGCCTTTCTCAACCCCTTCCAGCGGGCGCCCCGCGATATGTACCACAGTGAATTTTCAGAGCGCCGACGAGACATGCTCACAGCCCGGCTCAATGCTATCCGCACCGAAAGCTGGAACCTCTGGCTGGCGGTTTATCAGCAAAAGCAAGGGATCACTAACGACTGGGTGAACTGGACCATTCTGACGCCTGCGCTGGTTGAGGAGACTGTGTCTTGCTTAAGCGGCGAGCTACTGTATGCCATGCTGTCGCGCCTGCTGTTCGATCCTCGCCATAATCGCAGCGGCCAGCCTGACTTGGTGATGTTCAAAAGCGGGAAGATTCAGTGGGTCGAAGTGAAAGGGCCGGGTGATAGCCTGCAGGCCAATCAGAAGCGCTGGCTGCGGCTGTTTCAGCAACTGGGACTGGATGCCAGAGTGAGCCATGTTGTCTGGCAAATGTGAACTGAATCAAGGATGGTAAAAATGACGTCAATTTTTAGAAAACAAAAGGGTTCAAATAGTCGTTTACTGAGAGTATAAGCTAAGCTCTAATCACAAGAAGTACAGAAAAGTGGGTGGCGATCATGCAAGCGACGAGAACAATCAATAAAGTCCGCTACGGTCGGAAATCCGGGCCCATGACTGCTTACATTTACCGCGATAATCTTGCTGAACTTAACCCTTTTGTGCTCTGGGATCATTTTGACGCCAATGGCATCAAACAGGAAACCGCGCTCGACTATCACGGCCATTCCGGCATTGAAGCGTTCAGCTACCCGGTAACGGGCACCCTGCATCATATCGACTCCTGCGGCTGCACAGTGACAATGCAAACGGGCGATCTTCAGATCATGACATCCGGCAACGGTGTGGTTCACAAAGATACCATGCAACCTCTCGGCGGCCGTGCTGAATCCTTCGCGCTCTGGACTGCCTTACCGGCCGGGGAGCAGGAAATGGCCGATGCCTCGAGCCAGTATGTTTGCACCCAGAACCTGCCACTGGTAGAAGAAACGGATGCAACAACCAAGGTGCTGATCGGTCAGTACAAAGAGGCCATCAGCCCCATAGCGTCCAGCATACCTGTGACTTACCTGGATATTATGATTTCGCCTTACGGCGGCTGGTACTGGGAGCCGGATGAAGAGCTGGTCGCCGGTTTTGTCTATCTGCGTTCAGGATCGGTATACATAGGCGCAAACCAGCTTTATCCGCAGCAAATGGGGATACTGAAACCGTCCGCTTTACCCATACATATCAAAACCAGCCAGAAAGGGGCCCGCTTATTTCTGGTGTTAGGCCAGCCGCTCAAACAACCTTTGCTCAGCTCCGGGGCTTCGGTGCATTCCAACCAGGAAAATATGCATCTGGCCTGTGACAACATCACCAAACTGATGGGCGGCAAAGTCGGTTCTGAAATCAGTTCCTGAGCAGGTCATCAGTGTTAGCTGCCCGCGCAGCTGATACAGCCCGCCCCTTTTCTTTGAGTCTTTGACCAAGAGTCAGGTGTTGCTAACTGCGCGTTGTTATCTAAGTGTTTCTGTGGCCTATCTTGCAGGTTCCGTTTGAATGGAACCACACGGCCTGGGTTTTCTTTCTGGCAATCAGTAAGGGGCCGTCATCAAAAAACAGGAAGTTTTTCCAGTTACGCTTAAACACCCCCCAGCTCGTCTCAATCAGGTTATATTTTTCATAACAAAAATAGACGGGGGTATTGTCTTCCCAGTCAAGGAAGTCTGCTAACGCCTCAGGTAATGCCGGTTCATCGTCATCCCACGCGGCTTGCCACTCGACTGTCTCTGTCCAGTTTTTATCCTCGCCGGCCCAGTCACCCTTGCCGAAGTGATCCGAATCCGGGCTCTGGCTGCTGATGTGCTCGCGCCATAACGTGGCCGATCTGGCCTGGGACAAAGGCTTAATCTGTACCAGATCCTCAGCCGGGACCGGCATAGAAGCATGAGTGAAAATCCATTTACGGGTATAAGTGTTGATGTCGATGTAATGCATTATCTGATTCAGAATAAAGTGAGACCGGGAAATGTACCGCAGATAAGGCTTTGATGCCAGAACCAGGCTAGCAATGAGAAATATATCGGTAAACACCGCCGGGTCGCTTCCGGAGCCGACAAGGGTCAGATCCCAGCAGGCCTGACCCGGTCACGTCACTCACTCATTCCGGTTACTTAGCATTCCAGAAATTGCTGACCCAGCCACCCGCCTGATCATCATAGTGGTTACCACTGAACAGGTGCGTCTCTTCGCTATGGGAATCCGCCGACCTGGATTCCAGTAACTGGTGAATATGGTTTGCCATTGGATCACTGCTGCCTTCAAGCTGCTTTCTTATCGCGACCTCCTTAATTATTTGCAGCCGATAGACACCATTTGCCTTTTTCATCCTGTCCTCCTGCTCATGGATTGAACCTTAACAATGCTCACTTTTCCAAGCTATGTACCTCAAGGGCCCATAAAACATAGGTTCCCATCCTAAAAGCGTCAAATTTCCGACATGAGGATGTCACATTGGTTTGCTAGCACAGGTGAAATGACTTACCAGAAATCAAGCAATTATGCCGCCGTACCGGCTGTTATCTTGCCGGCTACACGTAACATTTACGCTAAACCACTGAATTTACTGACTGAGAAATGACATAAAAACTTCATAAATCAGATATGCTGCGAAGACACTTTATCAGGCATGCTTTACCGGAAAACCAGTCACTTACCGTGCACCGGTAGCCGTCACCGCCGCAACCGGCTAAAAATAAGTGTCTCATCTATGGATTGCTTGCACAGTTCAATTAACATAACCAGACATATTGGTTACGCTTAAATAGGCCTTATTATCGGGCTAGGTACCACTGGGGAGGTTTCGTGAAAAGACTTACTCTGTCTGCATTGCTGCCGCTTTGCCTGGCATCTTCTAACCTTATGGCTTCCCCACCCGTTGAGTGGCATCAGTGCGTGAAAACGCTGACCTACGATCTCTTCTACGGTAGCCATAAAATCGGCTATTTCGAGCGCAAGTTAAGCTGGCAAGACAATCAACGCGTTGATATCCAGTCCACCAGCCGTCTGTCGGCCATAGTGGCAAAAACCCATTATCAGCAGCAAACCCGTGTAGTCTGGTCAGACGTTAAAAACTCGTTTCTCACACAATCTTTTCATAGGAATATCAAAGGATTACTTGATGGCGAGACACGTGGCAGCTTCAATCAGGACGGCACCCGCTCAGACATTATCACTGATGGTGAGAAACTCAGCTTTAACAGTAATGACCTGCCGTTGCTGGATATAGAAGCGGTTGCCAGCCAGATGCGGCTGAACCTGATTCAGGGGAAACAGACCTTTGATTTCAAGATGCAGGAGTCAGACGAGGTGAATCACTACTTTTTCAGAGTCGCAGGTAAAGAAAAACTGCAAACCAATTACGGTAATGTCGAGACCATACGGGTTGAGCAAATCAAAAAGCCCGACCGGGAAGTCAAATTCTGGTTCTCACCCGAGCTTGACTATCAACTGGTTCGCGGCACTTATAAGCGCAAAATTCTCGATTTAAAAGCCGTACTGCGCACGAAACGGGAAGTCTGTCCGCAAAGCTATTTCAGTAATAATCTTGATGAGATGACAGTCAACACCGCCACTGGTCAGCAATAGCCGCGTGCCACGGCTATTTCTGACACGCTTTACCGCCAATCATTTTAAAGGCAGGCGTGCCTCGTATCAGGGTATCGCGGGCAAACACTTGCTCACAATTCGGGCACTGGCAGGGTAAAAGCGTAAAATCTTTCACGATTCTTTCTTTGAAACACTTCACCAGTGCCCCCTTTCCCCCTTTACGGTACTTAAACAAACGCGTGCGGCACTGGCTGCAGACAATATCAACTGTGGTGTCGGGCCCTTTCTTACTGGGTTTAGCCATGAATCCGCGCCGGAGAGATCAAACGGTCAATCACAGGAATATGCACATCTTCCACCCCGGCCAGATTGCCGTATTTCGGTGACCCGCGGTCATTTTCCAGCGGATGATGCCAGCCGAACGTGGTTTCAACAAACGTCTTTGCAAACGCATCGGAAATGCTCAGGCACCCCGCCAGCACTGTGTCCACGTAGGTCTGCATAATAGGTTGATTGGCGCAGGGAGGCGCTGGATTGGCTTTCACATACACCCAGACAGGCGCATCAAATTGCAAAATGCCATTGTGAGTGATCAGTGACGGATCCACTTCCACACGAGAATAACCCCGCTCCCGGCGGTCGAAATGCGCCAGTGTGTTATCTTCCACTTTCAGCAGCACGCCGTTACAACGGCCTTCGCCCAGCGACGCAACCAAAGGCGAGATGGCATAACTGCCATCGACTTTGCCCCAATGGCGCTGCAAGCCCTCTACCACAGCCGGGACAGCCTGTCCTGTCTGCCCGGTCAGTTGGCGTGACGCGCGATTGATTAAGCTACCGTAGCCGAAGATAAACATGGTTTCCTCCCTCGAAATTCACCGGATTAACGACCTGGCCGCTCCGGGTTGCCTAATATGGCAACCCGAAAAAGTGTGAGAAGCGCTGCCAGGCTTTTCGCAATGATACCAAATCGCCACGAATAAATCGGATGTCTTTTCCGGGACGTGCCTGAGCCAGACGAGGAAGATCGATTCTGGCAACACAGCCGAGCTTAGGGTAACCGCCTAACGTCTGCCGGTCGTTGAGCAGCACAATCGGCTGACCATTGGCCGGGATCTGCACCGCCCCCAGCGCAATGCCCTCTGAGACAATACCCGGCGGGCCGCCGAGTATGGCATTGCCTTCCAGCCGACATCCCATCCGGTCACTCTCGGGTTTCACGTGATAATGGTTATCGAAAAACTGGTTCCGGGCTTCTGGTGAGAAATAATCCCACTGAGACGAGGCCAGCAAATGAAGTTCAATCTGCTTGTCATAATCGGGAATAAAACGAGGCGGTACATAGCGCGGACTATGGCGCACTAAGCTGGCCTGAATCGGTAGCTTGTCGCCTTTTTGTAGCGGACGCCCTTCCACGCCACCTATCTGATTTCGTACAACGGTTGAGCGGCTGCCGAGCACGCTTGGCGTGTGAATGCCACCTTGAACAGCCAGATACGCACGCAGCCCTGAACGGGCATAGCCAAGCTGCAGCGTTTGCCCTTTTCGCATCATAAAGGTCTTCCAGGTATAAACCGGTTCACCATCCAGACTGGCCTGCATGTCCGCCCCCGTCAGGGCGCATTCAATATCGGCATGGGCTTTAAAGCTGGCCTGACCCAGAGTGATCTCCAGCTGCGCACAATCCATCGGATTACCCAGCAGGTAATTGGCCCAGCAGTATGCATGCATGTCCGCAGCACCTCCCTGGCTCAGGCCATGACTGGCAACGCCCAGACGTCCCGTATCCTGAACCAGTGTCAGCGTACCTGGCCGTATTACTTCCAGTGTGGCCATATTTCACCTCCCAGCGACTTAAAGGTTGAGCGATCCACGGGCTGAAAGCGTACCTGATCGCCAACAGTGAAAGGCGTCATCGGCTCCCGTTCAGGGTTGAATAATGGCTTGGGGCAGTTACCTATGATTTGCCAGCCGCCGGGTGACTGCGCCGGATAGACGGCCGTCTGACGATCGGCTATCCCGACACTGCCCGGCGCAAGGCTTAATCTGGGCTCGGCATGACGGGGCATGGCAATGGCTTCATCAACACTGGCGAGAAACGCAAATCCCGGTGCAAAACCGATGGCACACACGGTATAGGTTTGCTGGCTGTGCCGTGCAATCACCTGCTCCACGCTCAACCCTTTGGCTTCTGCCAGAGCAATGAGATCCGGCCCGACATCGGGATGATAATAAACCGGCAGTTCGATCGCCTTCCCCACAGCCGACACAGGCTTATCCTGCCACTGGCTATGGCAAAGGCTGATTCGCTCCCTGAGCAACCGCTCGCTAATCTGATCCGGGTGAAAATGAATCAGGATAGAGGTGTAAGAAGGCACAATCTCAATCAGCTGGTGCGGAAAATCAGCCTGGATCTGGCTGACCAGCCTTCCTATCAAAGGGGTAAGGCTCAGATCTATCTCATCAGCCAGATGAACCATCAGGCAGGTTTCGGACACTGAATCAAAACGAATCATAATGCCATCGCCTTTCTGATATCAGCGATGGTAGCGATCGATTCCGGGTTGTCCCCGTGTACACAAAGGGTATCGGCATGCAGCGCCAGAATCGTCCCGCTGTGTGTGGTCACTGTGCCAGAAGCCAGCTCCATGGCCTGCTGCTTAATTCTGGCCGGATCATGATGCACGGCCCCCGGCTGACTGCGCGCGACCAGATTGCCTGCCTCATCATATGCCCGGTCGGCAAAGGCTTCGAACAGCAAGGGCACACCGAATGCCTGCGCGGCGGTTTCTGTCTCGCTGTTATCAGCCCTGGCCAGCACCATCAGGCTCAGCGGTGATGGCCGCTGACGGTTCATGGCGGCGAGCGCCTGCAGAATGGCGTTCAGCACCTCAGGTTTGGCCATCATGTCGTGATAAAGCGCGCCGTGCGGTTTGACATAAGACACACTGGTGCCATGCAACTGGCAGACAGCGTCAAGGGCGCCGGTCTGGTAGGCCACCAGATGGGTGATGGCCGCCGGACTGTGCGGAATACTGCGCCGGCCAAAACCCGGCTTATCATCGTAACCCGGGTGCGCACCTACCGCCACCTGATGCGCCACCGCACAGGCCACGGTGTCAGACATAATATCCGGATCAGAAGCGTGGAAGCCGCAGGCAATGTTTGCCATATCCACCCAGGGCATGACCGCCTTGTCATCGCCCATTTGCCAGCTTCCGTAACTTTCACCCATATCACAGTTCAATTTCATGCGAATCCTTAGCACTCGTTCATGTCATCATCCTACCTGATTAAATTATAACGAGTTTGTCAAAGATTCACCGCCATTCACCCATTTGTTCTGTGACCCGGCAACCGATCAGGCACATGACTGACATCTGCGCCTGAACTGACTTCGAACCTGTCCACCATCTGGCGCAACCGGGAAATGGCATTCTGAACCAGCACGGTGCGGCGACTGAGCTGTTGTGATGAGCGGGTCAGCAGCTCAGTAGAATGCTGAGCGGCCTGTGCCGTGTCGTGATGGCGCTCGCTGTTGCCTGCCAGTTGATTGATCACCTCAAACATGGCTTCAACCGCCTGCCGCATCTGCTGGTTGCGCGCTCCGGCATCTATGACGACTGTGCTCTGCTCCACATCCCGGATACCCTGCTCCATCGATTGCACGGCCACAGCCGATTCAAGACGCAGTTTCTCCATTAACGAACCAATATGGTTGGCCGCCTCTGACGTGCGGCTTGCCAACTGGCGCACTTCATCCGCCACCACAGAAAAGTCTGGAGTCCGGCCAGTTATTCGGCGGTTTTCTGGCATTCGGCATCGGGT
>NZ_JASJOJ010000060.1:0-24298 GCF_038519165.1 Photobacterium sp. SP02 | reverse complement strand
AGTTCACTGATAAATCTTTTATGACTGTATCATTGTCGAGTGCCCACACAGATTGCATGGTCAAATTGTTAAAGAGCGTTGACTCAACGTTATGTCTCGTTGGTCAGGGCTGCGTATTCTACCCAGCATTCTTTCTCAGTCAAGCGTTATTTTTAAAAACTTTTTCAAACACCTTCTTAACTAAGAGCTCACCAAGGATAACTTCTGGTTTTAAACCTTTAGCACCTTTTACTCGGTGAGGGTGCGCATTTTACAAAAACAAAAACGAGTGTCAACCCTGTTTCTCTTTCTTTTTGCGCCACTTTCAGTTCACACAAGTTATTCACAAGTTACCAAGAACTTATTCAAACCCGTGTGTGCCCTGTCAGTGAGGCGGCATTATAGGGGGTTAGCTGAAAGCAGCAAGTGTTTTTTGGTGATTTCATTGCAACCGGCTACCTTTTGCTCTGAAACTGATAAAAAACACAAAAAACAGCCAAAACAGGCATGGGACAGACAAGATAAAGAAACAGAGACTCAGAGGAGAGCGTAGCAACCGAGGAAACGATCAGCTCAACCTACTAGAGCAGAAGAGCAACCCGTCGGGTAACCCCGACGGCATAAAAGCATTTACTTACAGCTAACCAGGAAAGAAGGGTTCAGCAACTCTTCCCTGTGATATTGCAGTGGCTCTTGATTAAATAAGGTGACGGATGCACCTGCACTTTCTGCTATGCACTGACCGGCAGCGGTATCCCACATCATGGTTGGCCCTAAACGTGGGTAGAATTGCGCCCTTCCTTCTGCGACCAGACAAAATTTCAGGGATGACCCGACCTCAGTCATCTTGTGCTGACCTAACATATTGAGAAAGTCAGCCATGTCCGGGCTGGGATGAGAACGGCTACCCACCACGGTTGGCACTGTTGCTTCTCTCACTCGGATTGGTTCCCGACCAGCCTTGGTTTGCAACCAGGCTTTATTACCGTCTCCCAGCCAGGTTTTACCCAAAGCAGGCGCATGCACTACGGCAAGCACGGGCCTGCCTTCTTTAATCAAGGCAATGTTAACCGTGAACTCGCCGTTTTTCCGAAGAAACTCTTTTGTTCCATCAAGCGGATCCACCAGCCAGAATGATTGCCAGTGCTGACGGTCGCGCCATTCAGTATGAGCGGATTCCTCAGAGAGAATTGGGATATCGGGCGTAAGCTGTAATAAATGGCGGACTATCACCGCATTGGCAGCCAGGTCAGCTTCAGTGACCGGACTCTTATCCGCTTTTTCCTCAACCCGGACATTGCTGTGATAGCAGTCCATGATGGCTTGCCCTGCTTCCAGTGCAACCTGATAGATAGACTCCAGTAGTGCGCTCACGCTGTACTCCTTGTCTTAAATAATGTGACGCTGTTTTAATGCTTCCACGCACAGAGTAACCAGCTCATCAACCGATGCATTGCCCGCTTGCAGATGAATCTCAGGATTCGCCGGCGGCTGATATTCAGAATCGATGCCGGTAAAGTCTTTAATCTCTCCCGCTCTGGCTTTCTTATACAGACCTTTAGGATCGCGCTTTTCACATTCTGCCAGAGGTGTGTCCACGAAGACTTCAATGAATTCTCCCTCAGGCAGGAGTTCACGAACCAACTCACGCTCAGCCCTATGAGGAGAGATAAACGCGGTCAGTACGATGAGACCAGCATCCGCCATCAGCTTAGCCACTTCCCCGATGCGTCGAATGTTTTCCTTACGATCCTCAGCAGAGAAACCCAGATCCTTGCACAGGCCATGGCGAACATTATCGCCATCCAGCAGATAAGTATGGAAGCCCTGTTCAGCCAGGCGATTTTCCAACGCGCCGGCCACCGTCGATTTGCCGGCACCGCTCAACCCGGTAAACCACAGAACGCAGGGTCTCTGATTTTTTAACTGAGCACGCTGTGCTTTATCTGTCTGGTGATTGTGCCAGACCACGTTTTCATTTTCATGGGGTTGAACGACAGCGGTCATTTTACACTCCGTTGCTAAAACACATTAAAAAGGAAAGAACTGCGGGATCAGGGCTAATACAACCACTGAGTACATCACGGAAAACGGCAATCCGATCCGTAGATAATCTCGCAACTTATAGTTGCCTACGGTGTAAACGAGCAAATTCGTCTGATAACCATAAGGTGAAATAAAACTGGCACTGGCACCAAACAGCACCGCCATAATAAAGGGCATAGGATCGACCCCATAGCTCAGTGCCAAACTGTACGCTAAGGGGAAAGACAAGGCTGCTGCAGCATTGTTAGTTACCAGCTCAGTCATCAGCAAGGTCAGCAGATACACGGCCACTAACCCGCCGTAGACGCCCCAGCCATTAAAGGACGTCATCATGATATTGCCCATCCGCTCAGACAGGCCGCTGGCAAGCATCAGTTGTGCCAGTGATAACGCCGAGCCAACAATCACCACGATGTCAATCGGAAAACGGCGGCGAATTTCGGCAAAGCTGATGATACCGGTCGCCAGCAACAACAACAGATAACCGGCCAGTCCTTTGATCAGCGGTAAAACATCCAACAGACCCGCGGTAATCACAGCAACAAAACCGCCCAGCACGGCCATGCTCTTGGTGCTGTCCAGCCGGGCGCTGGAGTCCAGACCGTTGATCAGGACAAATTCACGGTTTAACGTCTGCTTTTTCTCATGAAAGGTTTTGCCGGGCACAATCACCAGGGTATCACCGGGATGCAATTCAATATTGCCCAGCCCGCCGGCCAGACGTTCATGGCCGCGACGGATCGCCACCACCACAGCATCAAAACGTTCGCGGAACTGCACGCTTTTCAGCGTTTTACCACGGATGCCGGCAGAATGACTGACCACCACTTCCATCATGGACTGCCCATTGAGGTGGTGCTGACCAAATAACCTCAGCCCGTCGATTTCCTGTAAGGTCGTGACACTTTCGATATCGCCACAGAACAGTAAACTGTCGCCGGCCCGCAATACTGTCTCGGGGCACACAGGGGCAATCGTCTTGCCGTCACGAATGATTTCCGCCAGAAACAAGCGGCGCAGTGCCCGTAAACCATTTTCAGCAACCGACTTGCCAACCAGCGATGAGGTCGGTTCTATTTTGGCTTCCAGAAAGTACGGCAGTTCATCCTGGCTGCTGTCATCGTAATTAGGTAGAAAGTGGCTGAGGGGGATCAAAAACACCAGCCCGACCAGCAACACCGCCAGTCCAATCATTGAAGGCGCAAAAAAGCCCAGGCTGGGTAACCCGGCATCTTCGACAAAGCTGTTCACAATCAGATTGGTCGAAGTACCAATCAGGGTCAGCGTACCGCCCAATATCGCGGTATAGGACAGTGGTATTAACAGACGAGACGGCGCATGACGCTGATTGCGCTTTACCGCGCCAATCAAAGACACTACCACTGCCGTGTTATTGGTAAAGGAAGACAGGAAGGCCGTCGACAGGCCAAGCTTGGCCACCACAGACGTTTGTCCTCCCTGAGAAATTTGGCGCCCGACCCAACTGATCAGGCGCGTTTTTTCAAGAGCAATGGAAACAAGGATCAGCAGGACCAGGGTCAGCAACGACGCGTTAGTGAAGTTACCCGCCAGGGTCGACAGCTCAATCATCCCGGTTTGAAAACCAATAAAGGCTGTACCTGCAAACAGATAGGCAGGTTTGATTCTGGTGGTGATCAAACAGGTGATGATCACCACCAGCATCGCCAGTACCAGGGCTTGTTCCCATGCCATCGGCATTACCCCAGCAACTTACTGAGATCTTTAGCATCCCAGTGTGGGAAGTGCTTACGGATCAGTGCGTTGAGCTCAACCTCAAAGGCGCTGTATGCCTGCTGAGAAGGGGCGGATTCCGTCAGCGCCTCACGCACCATGCCGGCACCCACAGTCACATTGGTCAGGCGGTCAATCAGAATAAAGCCACCGGTATCGGCACAATTCTGGTATGAATCGATCGCGATAGACTCATTGAGTACCACTTCGCACAGGCCAATGCCGTTGAGAGGCAGCACATCGGTGGCAAAGGTGTCCAGGTTATTAATATCTACCTGATGGCGAATCGCACTGACCGAGCCGAGCGTTTTCTTGCCCGCCACTTTGATATCGTACTGACGACCGGTTTCCAGTGGTGCTTCTGCCATCCAGACAATGTCGGCCAATAGCTGATTGCTGAGTGCAACGTCGTCACCGGCATGGACAATAGTGTCACCGCGGCTGATATCAATCTCATCGTTCAGGGTCAGCGTGATTGCCTGCCCAGAATGAGCCTGAGCCAGATCACCGTCGAAAGTCACAATACGGGCAACCGTTGACGATTTACCCGATGGCAATACTTTCACCGCATCCCCGACGGACACAGTACCGGATGCCAGCGTGCCCGCAAAGCCGCGGAAGTCCAGATTCGGGCGGTTAACATATTGCACAGGAAAGCGTAATTCGCCGTCCACTTTTTTGTTGATTTCAACGCTTTCCAGCAAAGACAGCAGCGGCTCGCCCTCATACCAGGGTGTAAGCTCACTGGCGGTCACCACATTGTCGCCTTCCAGTGCCGACAGCGGGACCAATTGAATATTGATGTCAGCATTGAGCTTTTTGGCAAACGCCAGATAATCATCCCGGATCTGCTCGAAACGCGCCTGCTCAAAACCGACCAAATCCATCTTGTTGACGGCCACCACAAACTGGCGAATCCCCAGCAGGCTGGCAATGTAGGAGTGGCGACGGGTCTGATCCAGCACACCTTTACGGGCATCAATCAGGATCACCGCCACATCACAGGTAGAGGCCCCTGTCGCCATGTTGCGGGTGTACTGCTCATGCCCCGGGGTGTCGGCAATGATGAACTTGCGTTTCTGGGTCGAGAAATAACGGTAAGCCACATCAATGGTGATGCCCTGCTCACGTTCCGCTTGCAGACCGTCAACCAGCAGGGCCAGATCCGGCTTACTGCCTGTGGTGCCCACTTTCTGGCTGTCAGCATGAATCGCGGCCAGTTGATCTTCATAAATTTGCTGTGAATCGTGCAGCAGACGGCCAATCAGCGTACTTTTACCGTCATCCACTGAACCACAGGTCAGGAACCGAAGCAGAGACTTGTTCTGGTGCTGATCCAGGTAAGCTTCAATGCCCAGCTCAGCTACTTGTTGTTGAATTGCGCTGTTCATGTCCCGACTCCTTAGAAATAACCCTGACGTTTCTTCAATTCCATCGATCCCGACTGATCGTGGTCGATCGCCCGTCCCTGACGCTCACTGGAGGTGGCCACCAGCATTTCTTCGATGATCTCAGGCAAAGTTTTGGCCTCAGATTCAATCGCCCCGGTCAGCGGGTAACAGCCCAGGGTACGGAAGCGTACGCTCTTGTGTTCAATTTGCTCACCCGGACGCAGCTTCATGCGGTCATCATCCACCATGATCAGCATGCCGTCGCGATCAACCACAGGACGCTCCTGTGACAGGTAGAGCGGCACAATATCGATGCCTTCCAGGTAGATGTATTGCCAGATATCCAGCTCGGTCCAGTTCGACAGCGGGAACACTCGGATGCTCTCGCCTTTGTTAATCTGGCCGTTATAGGTTTTCCACAACTCAGGACGCTGGTTTTTCGGATCCCAGGTATGGTTCTTGTCGCGGAAAGAATACACGCGCTCTTTGGCACGGGATTTCTCTTCGTCACGACGGGCGCCGCCGAATGCGGCGTCGAAACCGTACTTGTTCAGTGCCTGCTTCAGGCCCTGGGTTTTCATAATATCGGTATGCTTTGACGAGCCATGCTCGAACGGGCTGATACCCATCGCCATGCCTTCCGGGTTTTTATGCACCAGCAGGTCAAAACCGTATTTCTTCGCTGTCGCATCACGAAACTCAATCATTTCGCGGAATTTCCAGTCGGTATCGACATGCAGCAACGGAAAAGGAATTTTTCCCGGATAAAAGGCTTTACGGGCCAGATGCAGCATCACCGACGAATCTTTACCGATGGAGTACATCATCACAGGGTTATCAAACTCAGCGGCCACTTCACGGATGATATGAATACTCTCCGCTTCGAGCTGCTTAAGGTGGGTAAGGCGTTTCGGATCCATCTTTCTCTCCATGTTAAGCCAGGCTCACGACAGCGGGGTGTGGTTGCCCTTGTTGTTCCTGCTTTCCGAACCAATGTAATTTATCCGCCAGAGTCACCACTTCACCCACCACGATGAGTGACGGCGATTCTGCATTTTCTGCCAGTTGAGCCAGCTCGCTCAGTTGGCCTCTGAAGACTTTTTGCGATGCCTGCGTGCCACGCTCGATAATCGCAATCGGCGTTTCTGCTGCGCGGCCATGCTGGATCAGTTGTTGCTGGATGTGGCTTGATTTCATCAGCCCCATATAAATCACTAGCGTCTGCTTACCGCGTGCCAGTGTGGACCAGTCGAGATTGTCGCTGTCCGGCTTGGTATGACCGGTAATAAACATGGCACTTTGTGCATGATCTCTGTGTGTCAGAGGAATACCGGCATAGGCTGTAGCGCCTGCTGCGGCGGTAATACCCGGCACAACCTGGAACGGGATACCGGCATCAAACAGCACTTCCAGCTCTTCTGCCCCGCGGCCGAAAATGAAAGGATCACCGCCTTTCAGGCGAACCACCCGTTTGCCCTGACTGGCATATTCCACCAGCAGGCGGTTGGTTTCTTCCTGCGGCACACTGTGATAACCGGCGCGTTTACCGACACAGACCAGCTCCGCATCACGGCGAACCAGATCCATGATGTCGTCCGATACCAGATAGTCATACAGCACCACATCGGCCTGCTGCATTAATTGCAACGCACGCAGAGTCAGCAAACCGGCGTCGCCGGGGCCGGAGCCAATCAGTGCAACCTGGCCCTGGGTAGTCACCTGCTGGGACTGGCGAACCAATTCCTGCTCGGCTTCTTTGTCTTGCCCGGCGGCCACCAGCTCGGCGAAGCGGCCGTCAAAGGCCTGCTCCCAGAACAGACGGCGGGCAGACAGGCTTGTCACTGTATTCTTGAGGCGATCGCGAAACTGGCCTGCCAGGGTTGCCATTTTGCCAAGATGCTGAGGCAGCAAGGCTTCCAGCTTCTCACGGACCAGACGCGCCAGTACCGGCGCTTTGCCAGAAGATGAAATAGCCACAATAAGAGGAGAGCGATCAACAATAGAAGGCACGATAAAGCTGCAACGCTGGGTATCATCCACCACATTCACCAGCACCTGACGCTGGTTCGCCGACTGGTACACCAGAGCATTGATGGCTTTGCGATCGGTTGCTGCGATAGCCAGAAAGATACCGTCAAGGTGCTCTGGCATAAATTGCTCAGCAAGAAGGGTAATGTCACCGTTATCTGCCGCCTGCAGAAAATCGGCATTGAGCTCAGAAGCAATGACACGAACGTCGGCACCGGCTTTGAGCAGCATCCGGGTTTTACGCCAGGCCACCTCTCCACCGCCTACCACCAGGCATGGACGACGCTTTAAATCGGCAAAAATAGGTAAATAGTCCATAGTCACTGCTCTTACTCTCTGTACGTAACAGCACTATAGACGGGGCAGGATATTACCTGAAATTCTAAAATTTCATTTTTTATTCCCAAAAGTTTAGCTTGGCTGACTTAAGCGTCCTGTGGGTACCATCCTTCCGGATATGACAGCAAATCGCCCCTAACACCGTATAAAACAATCACTTTTCTGGTTTTTTCTCATAAAAAAAGTTTATCTTATGCCTTTAAGATCTAACTATTTCGCCAATCATCATGGCCAAAGTGCAGTGATGTGAGAAAGAAACCTGATGCAGAGCAAGGAAGCACACTCAGGTCACATATCTGACAAGCTCTTGCATTTCAGAGACAGTATTTTTGCTACTTTTAGCGCGTTACTTACTCCATTAATGACGGTGAAATCATGTCTTTAAGAGCAAAACCCCTTTCACTTGCCGTACTGGGCGCACTGCTGGCTGCAGCAGGCCCGGCACTGGCAGACACCATTCAACTGCGCATTCTTGAAACTACCGACATTCACGCCAATGTCATGGACTATGACTACTACAAAGATAAAGCGACCGAGAAAACCGGGCTGGTCCGGACCGCCACCTTAATCGAGCAAGCCAGACGCGAAGTCACTAACAGTGTGCTGGTTGATAACGGCGATCTGATTCAGGGCAGCCCGATGGGTGACTACTTGGCGGAAAAAGGCCTGGCAGACGGTGATGTTCACCCTGTCTATAAAGCCATGAACCCGCTCGATTACGAAGTAGGCAACATAGGAAACCATGAATTCAACTACGGGCTGGATTTCCTGCAAGCGGCATTAAAAGGCGCAAACTTCCCCTATATCAATGCCAATGTCTACGACCTAAAGACGGGGGAAAACCTCTTTACCCCTTATCTGATTAAAACCTATCGCCTGAAAGATACCGACGGCGCAGAGCATGACATCAAGATCGGCTATATCGGCTTTGTGCCGCCGCAAATCATGACCTGGGATAAAAAGAATCTGGAAGGCAAGGTGAGCGCCAGAGACATCAAGCAAACCGCCGACTATTTCGTGCCTAAGATGAAAGCCGAAGGCGCCGATATCATAGTCGCGATTCCGCATTCAGGCGTATCTGCCGATCCTTACCATGCCATGGCGGAAAACTCCGTCTATTACCTGACGCAGGTAAAAGGCATAGATGCAATCGCGTTCGGCCATGCCCACGCGGTCTTCCCGAGTCAAACTTTTGCCAGCCTGCCCAATACCGACATCGCAAAAGGCACTATCAATGGTGTCGCGGCGGTAATGCCCGGCCGCTGGGGCGATCATCTGGGGGTGATAGATCTGGCGCTGACCCGGCAGGATGGCAAGTGGGCAGTGACTGAGCGTCAAACCCAGGCCCGCCCGATATTTGCCGATGGTAAAGCGCAGGTGGCGGCGGACAGCAAACTGGTCGCAGCCGTGATGGAGGATCACAAGGGAACACGTGAATTCGTCAACCAGCCAATCGGTAAAGCCAGTGATGTGATGTACAGCTATCTGGCGCTGGTACAGGATGATCCGACCGTGCAGATAGTGAACCTGGCACAGAAAGATTACGTGGAGCGCTTTATTCAGGGCGATCCGGATTTAGACGGCCTGCCTGTGCTGTCGGCTGCCGCCCCGTTCAAGGCAGGCGGCCGGGCGAACGATCCGGGCAACTACACCGAAGTGGAAGCCGGCCAGCTGACCTTTCGCAACGCAGCCGATCTGTATCTGTACCCCAATACCCTGGTGGCACTGAAAGTGACAGGCAAAGAAGTCAAAGAATGGCTGGAGTGCTCTGCCGGACAATTTAACCAGATTGATCTCAGCTCAGGCGCGCCACAGTCGCTGATCAACTGGGAAGACTTCCGCACCTATAACTTCGACGTGATTGACGGTGTTCAGTATCAGGTGGATGTCTCTCAGCCCGCCCGTTACGACGGTGACTGCAAGCTGATCAACCCGGAAGCTGAGCGAATTAAGCAACTGACCTATCAGGGCAAAGCCATCGACCCGGCCCAACCCTTTATTATTGCCACCAACAATTACCGCGCTTACAGTGGCAAGTTTGCCGGCACAGGCGAGCAGTATGTCGCCTTTGCGGCACCGGATGAAAACCGCACTGTGCTGGCCAGTTACATCAGCAGGGTCAGTAAAGACGACGGGCAAGTTGTACCGAGTGCCGACAATAACTGGCGCTTTGCCCCGCTCAGGAGCACAACGCCGCTGGATATCCGTTTTGAAACCTCACCGAGCGACAAAGCGGCATCCTTTATCAAAGACAAGGGTCAGTATCCGATGCAGCAAGTGGCTACCGATGCAGCCGGCTTTGCGGTTTACCGGATTGACCTGCAACACTAATAGTACAGCGTCATAACGCTATCACTATGCCGCGGCCTGTGGTCGCGGTATTTTTTGGTAAGCTAGATATAGATGACTTCAACAGCGACAGAACACTATGACCTCACCACTCGCGCAATTTCTGGCCCTGCACGGTGCCGATCAGGCCACTGTCGATCAGGCACTGTCACTGGCCGAACCGTTAGAACTGCCTACCCGGCATGTGCTGATCAATCAGGGAGAACTGGCAACACAGGCATATTTTCTGATTGATGGCCTGTGCCATGCCTGCTACATCACAGCAGACGGTAAAACCATCAGCAAAGATTTCTTCTGGGAACAGGATCTGCTGATTGGCTTTGAAAGCCTGCTGACCGAGGAGGGATCACCCTATCTGCTGGAAACCTTGTCACCCTGCCTGATTCAGACTCTGCCAGCCGAGCTGATACTTCGCTGGCGCGATGACATGCCCGCCCTGTACATGGCCCTGGCCGAGAGGCAGCTGCTGTTCCGGGAACAAAAAGAGCAGTTCATGCGTCTGTACAGCCCGGCACGACGCTACGCCCTGTTCACAGACAGCGTCGGTGAACTGGCAACCCACATCACAGCGCCACAACTGGCGTCGTTTCTGAACCTGTCACTGAGTCAGCTGGACAGCCTGCAACGCCATCTGGCCGCCTCGGGGAAATAAACCGCCTCTTGCGGTCTCTCATCGCGCATTTTATGCTGAGTGCCAGGCTATAAAAGCAGTAGTAAAAGGACGCAATCGATGCAATGGCAATGCCTTCGCTTTGATCAGCTCAGCACTGATCAGCTTTATGACATCATGAAACTCAGGGTAGATGTGTTCGTGGTTGAACAGAACTGTCCGTATCCGGAACTCGACGGCCACGACAAAGCCCGCGATGTCCATCATTTAATCGCCTATGACAATGGTACTCTGATGGCTTATCTGCGGTTACTGCCGGCAGGCACTACCTACGATAATGTCAGTATCGGGCGGGTGATCACCGCGCAAGCGGCGCGCGGCAAAGGGGTCGGAAATACCTTGCTCACGCAAGGACTGGCGTACGCAGAACAACTGTGGCCGGGGCAGGACATTGACATCGGCGCACAGTCGCATTTGCAGAGTTATTACGGGCGCTTTGGCTTTGAGCCAAGCTCGGACGAATACCTGGAAGACGGCATTCCCCATATTGATATGCGGCTGACAAAAAAACCGCCAACCGCCTGATCAATCAGTTACTGACCGCGGGCAAAACTACCGTCAGAGCGGCGGAAAAACATCACAGGATCGCCACCGCGGCTCTCAATCTGCAGCACATCCAGATCACCATTGGCCAGTTGTTTGTAACGCAATAACTGGCCAGATTTAATGTAACTGAGCGGTTTGTCTTTGCCTTCAATGGCAGCAATGGCGTACAGGTCAGTCAAAGGTAACGACTTGGCACGAAAGATGGTCGCCAGGGTTTCGCCTTTTTTGACCTTATAATTCCTCCAGTTTTCTGCAGAAGCTGACGGCCGGGGCGTTGTCGTCGCCGAAGACGACGGCGATGTCACCGGTGATTGCGACGCCGCGGGTTTTCCATTTACCGGACGAGGAGGCGATGCCGGATCCGGACGCTCTCCAACAGGTAAAGGCGCGGGCTCAGCCAGATTCAGCGCCACTTCCTGATGCACGGGCTCGCTGCCGGGAATTGCTAGGTCGGGTTCTGAAGCCGGCAGCAGGAACAGGATCAGCACCACAGGGGCCAGAACCATTAATGCTTTGCGATGAAAGCCTGGCAACTGCTGCCAATAGGGCTGTCCCCGCAGTCTGATCTTCTGCCATTGCATCTGACCTGCTTCCCGCCAGTTCAGCTGGCTGAGCCGGGTTTTCCACTCCGTCAGCGACACCTGTGTCAGGGCCGGGGCCGATTTCTTCCGGTTACGGCGTTTCGCTTGTCCCATAACAACTACTCTCCATCACTCTGCGCCAAAACTTCAGGGTCACGCTTTGATGCGACCTCTGTTCACAAAAGTTTACCCCTGAGGGTTGAAACTGTTATCCTGCCCGCTTAATTCACTCGACATAAAGAGACGACACTATGTCTGACGTTAAACTAGATACAGTTGAAACTAAAGCGAGCTACGGTATTGGTCTGCAAATGGGCCAGCAACTGGCTCAAAGTGGCCTGGAAGGCCTGAACGTTGCTGCCATTGCCAAAGGCATCGCGACCTCGCTGACTGGCGACATGCCAGAAATCGCTGTAGACGACATCAACGACGCACTGCGTGATCTGCACACCCGCGCTGAAGAAGCTCGTCAGGTACAAGCTCAAGCTGCCGCTGCTGAAGGCGAAGCCTTCCTCAAAGATAACGCACTGCGTCCAGAAGTAACAGTCACCGAATCTGGTCTTCAGTACGAAGTCCTGGTTGAAGGTAACGGCGAAACCCCAACGTCTGACAAGCAAGTACGTGTTCACTACCACGGCCAACTGACTGACGGCACTGTCTTCGACAGCTCAGTATCACGCGGTCAGCCAGCAGAATTCCCGGTCACCGGCGTTATCGCGGGTTGGGTAGAAGCTCTGCAAATGATGCCTGTCGGTTCTAAGTGGAAACTGTATATTCCACAAAACCTGGCATACGGTGAGCGTGGCGCAGGTGCTGCCATCCCACCTTTCGCTGCACTTGTTTTCGAAGTTGAGCTGCTGGACATCCTGTAAGTCCTGCCGCCCTTCTGAAAAACGGTGCTTCGGCACCGTTTTTTTGTCTCATATCAGCAACATACCCTGACAATAACCTGACAAACGCCCTCTTTTTTCTTTTCCAGACTACGCTTAGAGTAGCTTACGGCTTCCCCACGGGAAAACCTCATAACGATTCTAAGGAGAACACTATGACCCGAGCTCTACTCCAACGCTGCTGGCTGGTTGCGATGCCATTACTGGCCAGTCTGGCTCTTAGCCCTGCCGCCCATGCTTTTAGCCTTTCCGACTTATTCGGCGGCGGTGACGATAAAATGGAAGCCCTGGCCGACAACCCCCTCGCCAGTATGCTGACCGATCAACTCGGTGTCAGCACTGAACAGGCAGCGGGCGGAGCCGGTGCACTGCTGTCCATGGCGGCCAGCCAGTTAAGCGGCGATCAGGCCACCGAGCTGACCAAGCTGATCCCAGGTTCAGAAAACCTGATGGACGCCATTCCTGCCGGACTGGGCGGCATGCTTAACAACATGGATGCCCTCGGCCCGGTCTTCACCGCATTAGGGTTAGATGCCGGCATGATCAGTCAGTTCGTTCCCATCATCACACAGTTTCTGGGCACCCAGGGCGCCAGTGCCGGGCTGATTGATACCCTGACCAAAATCTGGACGCCAGCCAGCTGACCAATAACCTGATACCGGGCAGCGAGCGTAACGATTTCACCTTTTTCGGCTGTCAGCCTCAGGTCAATTTTCTGATTACCAATAAAAAAACCTGACCGGTTTCCCGATCAGGTTTTTTATTTCCACAATGTAAAGCTGTCGGATTAGATACCTGAACCGTCGCTCTCTGCATCATCCTCATGCAGACCGCATTCCCGCTTCAGACCGAAGAAACGGGTTTCTTCTTCTTTCATTCCCGGCTCCCACTTCACTGTGGTGTGGACATCACCGACAGAACGATAGCCCTGGGCCAGCAATGGATGATAAGGCAAATCGTATTTCAGCAGGTATTCATCAATGTCCTGCTCTGACCAATCGATCAGCGGCAGGAATTTGAATTTACCGTTCTGAATAGCCAGTACCGGCAAAGTCGCACGGGAGGACGACTGCTCCCGGCGCAGGCCAGAGAACCAGGTTTTCACCTCCAGCTCTTCCAGTGCGCGGCGCATCGGCTCAACCTTGTTCATTTTGTTGTACTGCTTAATGCCATCAACGCCCTGAGTCCACAGCTGGCCGTAGCGTGCTTCCTGCCAGGCAGGACTGAGCTCTGAGCGGTACACTTTCAGATTCAGCGCCAGCCGCTCGGTCAGAAAATCAACAAACTGATAGGTTTCAGGAAACAGGTATCCCGTGTCCGTCAGAATCACAGGCACATTGGGTGACTCCTGAGTCACCAGATGCAGCATGACCGCAGACTGGATACCAAAGCTGGAAGCTAACGCAAAGTTGCCATCCAGAAATTCCAGCGCCCAGCGAACCCGCTCTTGGGCTGTCATCTGCTCCAGCTCGGCGTTAATTTCCGCCAGCTGAAGGATCTGCTCCACTTTGGTGGCACTCAGCAAATCCGCCAACGCATATTTAGGCATAAAAATCCCTCACAGAGACTTCAACAGGGGCAATAATTCCGCTACGGATAGTAAAGTCACCAAAGCCTTCACCGTCCTCACGCTCTTTCGCCCAGCGGCCCACCAGTTGATCCAATTCCGTCATGATTTCATCAACAGTGATATTTTCACGGTACATCTTAGGAATGCGTGTCCCGTTAATATTGCCGCCAAGGTGCAGGTTATAACGACCCGGGGCTTTACCCACCAGACCAATTTCCGCCAGCATGGCGCGTCCGCAGCCATTCGGACAGCCGGTCACGCGCAAAATAACGTGCTCGTCTTGGTCCAGGCCGTGTTTCTCCAGCAGACCTTCAAAATCGGTGACAAATTCCGGCAAGAAACGCTCGGCTTCTGCCATCGCCAGCGGACAGGTCGGTAGCGACACACACGCCATTGAATTCTGGCGCTGCACGCTGACAGCGTCATCAATCAAACCGTGATCGCGGGCGATCTTTTCGATCGTCGCTTTATCTTCTTTGGCCACACCGGCAATGATCAGGTTCTGGTTGGATGTCATGCGCAGATCCCCTTTATGGATCTTGGCAATCTCAGCCACACCGGTTTTCAGCGGTTTACCCGGATAATCCAGAATTCGGCCGTTTTCGATGAACAGCGTCAAGTGGTATTTACCGTCGATGCCATCCACCCAGCCGATACGGTCACCGCGATCAGTAAACTCGTAAGGACGGCTGGCTTCGAAGGTAATGCCGGCGCGTTTCTCCACTTCCGCCTTGAAGACGTCAACACCCACACGGTCCAGGGTGTATTTGGTTTTTGCGTTCTTACGGTTAGAGCGGTTACCCCAGTCACGCTGGGTGGTCACCACCGCGGCGGCGACGTCCAGCGTTTTGTCTAGTGGCACGAAACCAAAGTCATCGGCGCGACGCGGATAAGTCGCGGTATCACCGTGTGTCATGGCCAAACCGCCGCCCACCAGCACGTTAAAGCCGATCAGCTGACCGTTTTCGGCAATAGCGACAAAGTTCAGGTCATTCGCGTGCACGTCCACATCATTTTGTGGCGGAATCACCACTGTGGTTTTGAACTTACGCGGCAGGTAATTCGAGCCCAGGATAGGCTCCTGATCCTGATGCCCTTCCACTTTTTCGCCATCGAGCCAGATTTCCGCATAAGCACGGGTCTGAGGCAGCAGATGTTCACTGATCTTCTTCGCCCAGTCATACGCCTGCTGGTGCAATTCTGACTCCACCGGGTTAGAAGTACACAGCACGTTACGGTTTACGTCACCGGCGGTGGCAATCGAGTCAATGCCGTACTCGTTCAGAGTCTGGTGCATCAGCTTAATATTCGGCTTCAGCACACCGTGGAACTGGAACGTCTGGCGGGTAGTCAGACGAATACTGCCGTACATGGTTTTGTCTTGCGCGAATTTATCAATCGCCAGCCATTGTTCCGGCGTGATGATGCCCCCCGGCATACGGGCGCGCAGCATGACGTTCTGCAAAGGTTCCAGTTTCTGCTTCTGGCGCTCAGGACGGATATCGCGGTCATCCTGCTGATACATACCGTGGAAACGGATCAGCTGGAAGTTATCAGCTGTAAAGCCACCGGTAATGCGGTCCTGCAGATCCTGCTCAATGGTCCCGCGCAGAAAATTACTCTCGCGTTTCAGGCGTTCGTTATCGGACAGTTTCTCAGTCATTAGTACACATCCTTCTGGTAGCGTTTGGCTTTACGCAAATCATTCAAATACAGCTCGGCATCTGCGCGGCTCTTGCCGCCCTGCTGCTCAACAACAGTGATCAGTGCCTCATGCACATCTTTTGCCATCCGGTTGGCATCACCGCACACGTAAATATGTGCGCCGTCTTTCAGCCACTGCCAAACTTCTGCCGCATTTTCCAGAATACGGTGCTGGACATACACTTTCTCAGACTGATCGCGGCTGAAAGCCACATCCAGCTTGGTCAGAATGCCGTCTTTCAGGTACTTCTGCCACTCCACCTGATACAGGAAGTCCTGCGTAAAAGTGCGGTCGCCAAAGAACAGCCAGTTTTTGCCTTCAGCGTCGCGGTTATCACGCTCCTGCACAAAAGCGCGGAAAGGCGCGATACCTGTGCCCGGACCAATCATGATCACCGGGGTATTATCATCGGCCGGCAGTTTGAAGTTATTGTTATCTTCAACAAACACACGAACATTCGCGCCTTCTTCCAGACGGTGCGACAGGAAGCTGGAAGCACCGCCGAAGCGGCTTTCTTCGCCCTGCTGATATTCCACCAGACCGACAGTCAGGTGCACTTCTTCACCCACTTCTTCCTGGCTGGACGCAATGGAGTACAGGCGCGGCGTCAAACGGCGCAGCAGGCCTTGTAACTGCTCAGCGCTCAGCTGGGTTTTCTTCTCGGCAAAGACATCAATCACCTGAGTGTTCGCCGCGTACTCACGCAGCTTGTCTTTGTCTTCCACCAGCTTCTGCAGCTTCTTGCTGCCAGACAGTTCAGCGAACTTGGTCACCAGCTGGGGGTTAGAAGCAGTAATTTCGTATTTGTGAATCAGCGCGTCTTTCAGGCTATAGGCTTGGCCGTCCACCTCAACGCTTTCATCGCCGGACAGACCCACTTTCGCTGCCAGCGCTTCAGCCAGGGCAGGATCATTGTCATACCAGACGCCCAGCGCATCGCCCGGCTGATAAGTCAGGCCGGATTCACCGAGATCGATTTCCACATGGCGGACATCTTTACCGGAATCACGACCGGTAATTTTCTGGCTGACCAGCAGCTCTGCCGCATACGGATTTTGCTTATTGTACTGAGACACAGCCGCCGTCGCGTTTTGCGCCACGTGCAGCTGAACCACTTCGGCATCATTGCCGCCCAGCAGCTCTTCCTTGATGCTCTCCAGTGCTTTGGCGCGCCACTCGGCAGCCGGGGCATCATAATCAACATCACAGTCGATACGATCCACAAACGATTTGGCGCCCAGCTTACTGAGGTAGCTGTCAAAATCTTTGGCAGTCTGGCAGAAGAATTCATAGCTGGAATCCCCCAGGCCCAGCACGGCATAGTTCAGATTCGGCAGCTTAGGCGCACGCTTGGACTGCAGGAATTCATGCAGCTCCATGGCGTCATCCGGCGCTTCACCCTCACCGTGGGTTGAAGCCACTATGATCACGTGGGTTTCTTTGGTCAGGTTTTTGCCTTTGTAATCGCCAGAGGCAAACACGTCAGCCTGGATACCGGCCGCGACCGCTTCTTCCTTCAGCGCCTGAGCCACGCCTTTGGCGTTACCCGTCTGCGAAGCATAAATAATGGTAAGTTTGCCAGCCGGTTTCGCTGCCACAGCGGCGATCGGCTGACCGGCAGGCTGCTGGCCCGCCGTTTGGGTTTGACTTAATCCCCAGAAATAACCGCTAATCCACGCCAGTTGCTGTGGTGACAGCTCTGCGACTGTCTGTTGCAGCTGACCGATCTGCTGATCATTGAGAGGGCTGGCTAAAGCCGAGAGTTCCTTAAGTAACATGACACGACGATCCCTTTACATTGCGTAAGGGTAGATTAGCTACTCGACGAAATAACAAGAAAGAATAGATAAGAATGTTTTATAACTTTTTGGAAGAGAAAAGCAGAAGGTAGGGAAATAAAGCGGCACCAAGACGCCCAATCCGGGGGATCAGGCGCCGCGGCATTCAGAAATGATCGGCAATACGTACCTGATGAAAACCCACTTCAAAGGCACGCTCAGTGGCTGTGTCTATGTCCCGGTAGCACTTTTCACTACCAGAGCCGTCAGTCAGGGTGACAAAGCCACCACGGCGATGACGAAATTCGACCACCCAGCCGTTGGCCTGTAGTGAAGGCTCAATCACAGCTTCCACGATTTCGCTGTCCGCATATAAACGCTGTAACTCGGTAATTGTCATCTGCCTGATTCCTGCATCAATGCCCACTTTAAAAATGGCCTATAACTCAGCAAACAGGCAACAAAAAAGCCATGCGTTTAGCATGGCTTTAGGTCAGCAGTGTTAAACCGATCAGAAATCGACTTCAACACCGGCAAAAAATCCGTCCAGCTTCACTTTGCTGCCGGCAGGATTATTAATCGCATCAAAATCGTAATCCATCACGCGGTATCCGCCACGCAGATTAAGATCGGCCGCCACCAAAGGAATGGTGAACTTCATACCGGCTTTGGCATCAAGCGTGCTGGTATCATCGAAGCTACCGACGTTACCTTCAGCAAATACCGTCAGCGGTGTCATAGGAATGCCGACTTCAACATTGCCGTAAACCGCCGGCTGCCACTCATCATCAAACGTCTGCACGTGACCTTGCGCGTTGTACTCACCGTCGCCGAATTTAATCAGAGACACACCGACATCCACGGCAACCAGATCGTTATCCAGAATTTCGTAGTACAGAGTAAAGTCTGTTTGTTTAAATGCCACCGCATCCGCTTCTACATTGGCGTAAGCAATACGTGCGTTTGGAATCAGTGGAATAAAATGTTCAAACGAGGCATAAAAAGACGGAATGGTTTTGTCGCCACCGTCTACTGCATCGTTAATTTCAGCGCTGCTCATCCAGGCATCCGCGCCTACTGTACCGCCCAGCAGCATGTCAGCCTGAGCAGGTACCGAAGCTGCAATTGCCACTGCTACGGCCACTGCTGAAAGCATGTTTTTTTTCATTTCTGAGTCTCCGCTCTTTATAATTGTGCTTTGATTTTTCTGCGCCAGACTATACCAGATGCTATGTAAGAAAACTGCATTTCATCGCCGGGAATCAGGGATTTGGGTCAAGCTCACTTTTTGAACATGCTAATATTTGCGTCTATGCATATCACGGGGCCGCGACGAACGAATCGACGACTCGCGACGTGCTCCGCGGTACAACCAGACAGCAACCGCAATCAAAATAATCCATGGCAGCAGTTTAATCACCACCCCCAATAAACCCGCCAGCGCCATTACCGCAAAACCGGCCGCTATCGCGATAACCATGCCCATCAGGCTGATCCCTGTCATGACCAGCACACCGGCAAACACCAGTAAAAATAAAAACTCTACCATTCCAATCTCTCCACTCACATCCGCTGGGAACAGAACCCGTTCTGCCCCTTCCTGCTTTACTGCAGGTTAACTGCAGGTTTCGGGCCAACATTCAGCTATCAAAAAAACACTTATTTTTCAGAAAGATACAAAACCGCCGCGTTATCAGCTCGCGGCGTTACAGGCTAAGTTAGCAAATTTGACGATAACGAGTGGTTAAACTCACTATATCTTGCAGGCTAATCACACATCCAGATGGGCGGGAATCTTATCCAGCGCTTGCTGAACCACTTCTATACCCGACCCCGGCTTGTGGGCATTTTCACTGATGTGCCGGCGCCACTGGCGGGCACCCGGCATATTCTGGAACAACCCCAGCATATGGCGGGTAATGTGACCCAGATACGAACCGTTCGCCAGCTGACGCTCAATATACGGATACATAGCTTCAACCACCTCGCGGCGCTTGATGATGGGACGTTCGCTGCCGAATAACTGCTGATCCAGCTCCGCCAGCATATACGGGTTCTGGTACGCTTCACGCCCGACCATCACCCCATCAAGGTGAGCCAGGTGGGATTCGATCTCGGCCAGCGTTTTCACCCCGCCGTTAATCGCCATGGTCAGGTGCGGAAAATCTTTCTTCAACTGATAGACACGCGGGTAATCCAGCGGCGGAATTTCACGGTTTTCTTTCGGGCTCAGACCGCTCAGCCAGGCTTTACGGGCATGAATAGTGAAATTATCGCAACCGCCTTTTTCAGACACAGTACCGACAAAATCTGCCAGGAACTGATAGGAATCCTGCTCATCAATACCAATCCGGGTTTTCACCGTCACGGGAATATCCACCACTTCACGCATGGCCGACACACACAAAGCCACCAGATCCGCCTCGCCCATCAGGCACGCACCAAAACGGCCGTTCTGCACACGATCCGACGGACAACCGACATTCAGGTTCACTTCATCGTACCCGCGCTCCTGCGCCAATTTGGCACAATGTGCCAGATCCGCCGGGTTCGAGCCGCCCAGTTGCAACGCCACCGGATGCTCTTCCTCGTTAAAGCTCAGAAAATCACCCTTACCATGAATGATTGCCCCGGTCGTCACCATCTCGGTATACAGCAAGGCGTGCTGCGACAACAGACGATGGAAATAACGGCAATGACGATCCGTCCAATCCAACATGGGGGCGACAGAGAAACGGCAAGTCGGGTACTGAGTAGGGTTTTCAGGTTTAATCATGGCTCACTTAGGATCTAGGTACTGTATATATATACATGAGTTTGCTAACCTCTCGCCCCGAATCTTCAATTCGTACGTATATGGTACGTATAAAAAGAGTAGGACAATGGCATCATTCAGCATTAGAAAACGTACGCTGAAAAGCGGTGAAAGCCGCTATACAGTTGAACTCATCGTCAAAAAGGATTCGCAGATTATACACAGAGAGTCCAAAACATTCAGGAAAAAAGAACTCGCCCGAACCTACGCCCGCAAGCGTTTGAACGAACTGGAAAACCCCATGTTTTCCGGTTTGAAGACCGTTTTGTTGTCGGCTCTGCTGGATATGTACATAGGTGATAGGGACTTATGGGACAGAACGGGCCGGACGAAACAATACGTACTTCGGATGCTCCGGGACTGTGATATCTCATTAGTAGAGAGTAACAAACTCAAAACCAGTGATCTGATTCAGCATTGCCGACACAGGAAAGCCGCCGGAGCACAGCCCGCAACGATTTATCATGATATAGCTTACCTGCGCTCAGTGATGAAGAAAGCAGGCCCGGTATTTAATGTTGAAGCCAACTACGCCATTTTTGAGGAAGCCGTACCCGTTCTGATTGATATGGGACTGGTCGGTAAAAGCCAGAAACGTACCCGACGGCCTACCGGGGAAGAACTGGAGCGGTTGAAAGAAGGGCTACTTGCACGCCAGTCATACCGCAGCAACGGTAAGACCCGGATACCATTTGTCGATATTCTGGATTTCAGCATACTGACTTGTATGCGTATCGGGGAAGTGTGCCGCCTGCGCTGGGAAGATCTCAACGAAACTCACAAAACAATTCTTGTCCGGGATCGCAAAGACCCGCGCAAAAAAGCAGGCAATCACATGATTGTGCCATTACTAGGTGAATCCTTTGACATCGCTATGCGACAGGAAAGAAAAAATGATCTGATATTCCCGCATAACCCACGAAGCGTGACAGCAGGCTTTCAGCGCGTCAGAAACAGCTTAGGGATTGAGGACTTGCGATATCACGACTTACGCCGGGAAGGTGCAAGCCGCTTGTTTGAGCGGGGCTACAGCATAGAGGATGTGGCACAGGTGACGGGGCATCGGAACCTGAACATTCTTTGGCAGGTGTATACCCAGTTACACCCGCACAAACTGCATGAACAATATTAATGAAAAGAGGCCCACAAAAATTGTGGGCCATTAGTTATTATTTTTTCTTCTAACATACACGTCGCAATTAAGCCCGTGCATTATATTCAACTCTATCAATTGATCAACCTTAAGCATCCAGCCACTTAGCAGGTAATAGGAGTCGATATTAATATACATTTAATATGACTTGAGTATCGATTCCAGCTCTAATTGATATTTTTCTAATAGCATCATCAGCTCATCGGCCTCTTCAAATTGACCTACAATGATGGCCCTCCGTAACTGAGTGAGAACTAATCTTAGTTCATGTATGCATTTCTCTTTCCTTATTATAAATCTTAATTTTTCAGCTTGATCGGTCTTCAAGCTTTCACAATTCACCATTAAGTAAATCTCCTTTTCTATACATCTTTATTTTCTTCTGCCTGCTGTGAGAAAAAATCAGAGAAGAGCAAGTAACACACTGATATTTATGATATTTATATTTTACAACCCTTTCCAAATACGTTCTATGCAATTGATTAAAAACAGATTTTTCTCCGCAAAAAGGACAATTTAAATAAATTTGCATGCAAATATACCTCTGTATTTAAAAATAATTAAAACGACTGAATACGTAATAGTTTATAAACAATCACTACGCAACAGATTGAGTATGAGAGATCTTTTTTTGCGGAACACGTCACATTAACTAGCCTTTGAGTACTGCTTAAATACCAGTTGTAATTGCAAAGATGCTTACTTTTATCATCGCTTGCGCTTCACCGTCGCATTCTTCGCTTTCACCACCCGGCCCCCTTTCGCAAATCGGTAGCCTTTCTTCAGTGTGCCGTTACTTTTCAGTCCTGTCTTAGCCATGCTTTTTCCCCAGTTGTACATTCGTTTCCAGTATTGTTAGCCGCTTGTCCTGCTTGTACAGCACGATGAGCAGCGCGATCATGGTGGGCGGCAAGCCCATTGCGGTCAGTTGTTGCAATATTTCTATCAAGTCGGTTTCCCTCTGAATTTGTGTGAGAAGAATTCCAGCAGGTAGCGCACCATGGAGCGCATCCCCAGCACGTCGACGACGATTGCCCCGACCACGTACCAGTAAGGCTCTGGAATACTGCTGAGCGCCTGAAATCCGGCATCCACATACCCCGCGTAATCAGGCCAGAAACACAACATCAGGGGCGTGAAGACAACCAGTAAGATAAATTCATCTTTCCAGCCCCGGCCCTTGATGCTCAGCTCATCCAGATTGGCGGCTTTCTCGTCGCCGTATTCCAGCCGTTTTAACCTGGCGGCGTGTTTGGCCTGCTCCAGTTCGTCTTTGCGCTTCAGGGCTTCGGCCTTGTTGCGGCTGTGCTGCTGCCATGCCGTCACCCCGCCCGTAAGCAGATTTAATAATGCACCGAGCATCAATCCCCCTTATGCCGCCTGAATGCCCGCATTGAGCATCTTGGCGCTGTAAGGCTGCATGCCGTTCTCATGGCGAATAATCAGGGGCACAATGTCCATGGTTTCCGCTTCTGACAGTGAGGTGTCAGGCGACACGCCCAGCGCCCCGGCAACGTGGTTCACATAGGCGCTGGTGTCATTCTCCACAGGTGGCGCCCAGCGGTTGATGATGCCGCGCACCGTGGTCAGGCCGTGCAGGTTGCGATAGGTTTTCAGCGTCCGGGCCAGTGCCCGGATGCCGTTTTCCGGTCTGTCGAAGATGACAAAGCGGCCATCGTTGCCGACACGGCCACGCCATGCGGTGCCGTTGTCCTCAATATTGCCCGGATTGTTGTTACGGATGCCTCGCGGCTTATACATCGTCATTGCTGCTAACCCCATTACCATCAGACTCAGTATCAATAAGATTTTGTTGCTGCTCATTGCGTGCCGCTTCCTCTGCTGCGTGTTGTTCGGCCATGGCGGTGACATAGCGTTGGTGCTCGTCAATCAGCCACGCATAGGCGGCGTTAAACACTGTGCTGTCTATGACCTGATTCGGGCGATTATCCGTGTATTCGATATGGCCCAGCCCGGTCAGGGTGTTGAAATCAACCGCCCATTCACCCTGTCGCATGGCATAGCCGCCGATGTGTCCCAAGAAGGCCGGCACACCATCAATGACGATGAGCTGATCCTGTGTGACTGCTGTAATTCTCATAACTTCATAATCCAAATGACGGCCACCGACTTTTGACGCACATCGACGTGACCATGGTTGTGTGATTGCCCGCTGCCCGGCGTGCTGACATAGGTGCTGGCGTTATGCAGCCGTAAGCCCAGTGTCCGCGGTGAAGAGCGCCCCGTTTCGGCGTACGCACTCCAGCCATTATTAGGCACCGAGCGATTCGCTACCCCGGCATTACTAATGCTGGAGATCTGAAAGTTACTGGTGCGCTGATAGGTCATGGACGAGCTGGGAAGCTGATTAGATGACAGGGTGTGATTCCCTGTCGCCCGGCTGTCTGTCCCGAATGCCTGATTCGGACTGTAAGCCCGGCCCGCACCGACCAACGCCCGGTCGCACAAGTCCGGCGTGCCGTTCTGGCCGTCACACAGCACCCAGCCCAGCGGGATAGATTCAAGGGTGCCGTTGTGGATCTTGATATCGCCGCTTTTCCAGCTCCCGCCGCCGCTACCGTGTAATCTAGCCATGGCGCACCTCTGCCAGCGTCCGCACCGTGGCCCCTTCCAGCGCATAGCCATACACCGCCGCCCCGGTATCCAGCGTCATGGATTCCCCAGCGGCAATGTAAATGCCCGTCT
>NZ_JASJOJ010000005.1:0-167404 GCF_038519165.1 Photobacterium sp. SP02 | reverse complement strand
CTGCGAATAAATGAGTATTTTAGCTGAAATTAAAACCGCTTGGCCTATCTCTCAGTTGTTCACCGCCACCGGCGAATACAACGTCTTGTTTGCCCAGTTGAATCAGCTCCAGCGCGTGGCCGATACAGTGCGCTGATGTCGCACAGGCAGAACTCATGGTGTAGTTAACACCACGAATCTTGAATGGGGTTGCCAGACAGGCAGACACGGTGGACGACATAGTACGCGGTACCATGTAAGGACCGACACGCTTCACACCTTTCTCACGCAGAATATCAACGGCTGCAACCTGGTTATACGAGGATGCGCCACCCGAACCGGCCACCAGACCAGTACGTTCATTAGAGACCTGCTCTTCAGTCAGACCAGCATCTTCAATTGCCTGTTCCATAGACAAATACGCGAAGGCTGCGGCATCGCCCATGAAACGCATTTTTTTACGATCGATATGATCAGCCGGGTTCATTTTCAGGTCACCCCAGACATTGCTGCGCAGTTTTGCGTCTGCAAACTGCTGAGAAAAGTTAATGCCTGACTTACCTGTTTTCAGAGAATCCAGTACCTCTTTCACATTGTTACCGATACTGGATACGATACCCATGCCTGTAATTACGGCTCGTTTCATGATGAATTCCTACTGTCATTTAACGCGGTGATGATAACGGGTTTAGTAAGCTTAAGTGGTCAGCTTTCCCCGTGATCGGTTACAATCCGCTACTTATCGTGGTCAGTTGATGATCTTTTACCAAAGTTTGCCTGTAAGACATAGCGGCATTTCACATTTCTTGCTTAAAAAATCATCACGTTATCTTTACTAAGAGGTTGTCCTTTTGTCCCATTCGTCGCCTAAACAGATTGAAAATGCCGTTCTGGACTGGAATGAAGCCGGTACGCCAGTTTCGCACGATTTCGACGACGTGTATTTCTCCAATGCCAACGGACTCGAAGAAACACGTTATGTATTTTTGCAGCAGAATGGGCTGCCGACACGCTGGGACACCTTTGACCGCCGCCGATTTGTTGTGGCAGAAACCGGCTTTGGCACGGGTCTGAATTTTCTTGCGGTCTGGCAGTGGTTCAAAGCCTTTCGTCAGGCTAACCCAAACGCCAGTGTTAAAGAGCTGCATTTTATCAGTTTCGAAAAATTCCCTGTCACCCGCCAGGATCTGATCAAAGCCCATGAATCCTGGCCTGAGCTGGCCGATCTTGCCCGTCAGCTCCATGCCCATTATCCGCCAGCCGTTGCCGACTGCCACCGCCTGGTGCTGGAAGATGGCATGATCACCCTGGACCTGTGGTTTGGTGACATTAAAACCTCTCTTCCTCAAGTATGGACCCCGGCAGGCGGGTTAGTCGACGCCTGGTTTCTCGATGGTTTTGCCCCCAGCAAAAATCCTGAGATGTGGAATCAGGATCTCTTCAACGGCATGGCAGCACTGGCCCGCGAAGCCTGTACCGCCGCCACATTCACCGCCGCCGGTTTTGTCCGCCGCGGACTGAACGATGCCGGTTTTGACATGAAAAAAGTCAAAGGGTTCGGCTACAAGCGAGATATGTTGGCCGGCACCTTGTCTGAACGCCGCCAGGGGGCCAATTTTGCCCCCTGGTATGCCCGCCAGAGCGCCGCAGATTTATCCGACGTGGCTATCATTGGCGGCGGAATAGGATCAGCCGCGACGGCACTGGCACTGGTGCGGCGCGGCGTTCAGGTCAGCCTTTACTGTGCCGACGCCCTGCCGGCAGAAGGGGCATCAGGCAATCGCCAGGGCGCTGTCTACCCGCTGCTGAATGGTTCCAACGATGCGCTCAGCCGTTTCTTTGCCCCGGCTTATCTCTACGCCCGGCAGTTTGTCGAACAGGCAGCTGCAGTCAGTGATTTCAGCCATGACTGGTGCGGCGTCACTCAACTGGCCTGGAATGAGAAAACGGCAGAAAAACTGGATAAGATGCTGAACGGCGGCTTTCCGCAGGATGTCGTTCATGCCCTGGATGTCGAACAGACTCAGGCCATCACAGGCATCGCCACAGGTCACCGCAGTGTGCACTACCCGCTTGGCGGCTGGCTGTGCCCGCAAGCGCTGACTCGCGCCCTGATTCAACAGGCACAGGCAACGGGACGCTTGTCACTGCACACTGATACTGACATCACCAGCCTGAGCCAGAATGACAGCGCTCAGTGGTCGCTGATCAGCCGTGATAACCGCCAATTCACCCACGCAACCGTGGTGGTTGCCAATGGGCATCGCTTTGCAGAGTTCGCGCAGACCCGGGATATCCCAGCCTACTCAGTACGTGGTCAGGTCAGCCATGTGCCCAGCCAGGGTGAGCTGGCGCAACTGAAATCGGTTCTGTGTTACGACGGTTATCTGACGCCGGTCAACCCAGACACACAGACGCACTGTATCGGCGCCAGTTATCGCCGCAACAGTACCGATCTGAGTTTCTCGCCAGAAGAACACCAGGACAATCAGGCGCGGCTGGCTGAGTGTTTGCCCGCAGTCGACTGGCCAACAGCCATCGATTTCTCCGCACAGGATGCCCGAACCGGTGTTCGCTGTGCCAGCCGGGATCATTTGCCTTTCGTCGGGGATGTCTGCCGCTTTGAGACGCTGTTGAGTCAGTATGCCGCTCTGCGGGAGCAACAAAGCGAAGCGGCGGATGTGCCTGTCTATTCCGGACTGTATGCCATGATAGGACTGGGCTCTCGCGGTCTCAGCTCTGCGCCGCTGCTGGGAGAAGTGCTGGCGTCCCAGTTATGCGGTGATCCCCTGCCACTGCCTCTGAGTGTCCTTGATGCCCTGCATCCTGGACGGATGTGGGTACGCAAGTTACTCAAAGGAAAAGCAGTAGAAAGCTGATTCAGCAATATGTGTCACGCAAAATGGGTAGCGCACAGCCGTAATGGCTCTCCCCATTTACGTGAGGAGAGCACTCAATACCCGGCAGTGATACCGCTCAGGTGAGGTTCAGGCTATTGCTGATTGGTGACCGGCGGCGCAGGGTTATCATCACCGCCGCCGGTGTCCGATAACGCGACGCCTATCACCACAGCGGCCACCCCGACAGCAACCACAGTGGCCGTCAAGCCCCCGGCTGATGCCGCAGACGCCGTGGTGATGCCCGCCGCAGACCCTTTCGAGGAGGCCGCCGTCGAGGTCGTCGCAGAAGATGTTGTTGCAGAAGAAGGGGTCGTCACTGGGGCTGACGTTGCTCTGGGTACAGCGGGTACGTCAGTTACCGTTTCTGCCGCACTCACACCCAGACTCATCGTCATTCCAGCAACCATTATTCCAGCCGCCATTAGCGCAATGACGGGTTTTCGGGAATCGATCCCCGTAAGGATTCTCGCAAGAGTTCTCATAGCAGTCCCTGACCATCTCAAATAACCAAAGAGGTAATTCAAGTATAGACAGGGATGCTAATTTTCTGTGATCTATGTCGAAATCAAACCGCAAGAAAAGTAAGACACTCCCCCATTTTGGTCAGAATTCTCTGATTAATCAGCACCAAACAGATCGCGGGTGTAGACTTTCTCCAGCACATCTTCCAGCTCTGGCGTCATTCGGTTCGACACAATCACATCAGACATTGCCTTGAACTCCGCTAAGTCACGAATCACCGCGGAATGAAAGAATTCATCGTCTTTCAGCACAGGCTCATAAACAACAACATCCACACCTTTGGCTTTAATGCGCTTCATGATGCCCTGAATCGATGATGCCCGGAAATTGTCTGAGCCACTTTTCATGATCAGGCGGTACACACCCACCACCTTGGGCTTTTTGCGCAAAATGGATTCAGCAATAAAGTCCTTGCGGGTGGAATTGGCATCAACGATGGCCCGGATCAGGTTGTTCGGCACTTCCTGATAGTTTGCCAGCAATTGCTTGGTGTCTTTGGGTAAACAATAACCGCCGTAACCAAACGAAGGATTGTTATAGTGGGTGCCAATACGCGGATCCAGCCCCACCCCCTGGATAATTTCACGGCTGTCCAGGCCATGTGCGGCAGCATAACTGTCCAGCTCATTGAAATAAGCCACCCGCATCGCCAGATAAGTATTGGAAAACAGTTTCACCGCTTCCGCTTCGGTCGAATGGGTAAACAGCACCGGAATATCGTCTTTAACCGCACCTTCGATCAGCAGATTTGCGAAGGTTTCAGCCCGCTGCGATTGCTCACCGACAATAATGCGTGATGGATACAGGTTATCGTACAGCGCCCGGCCCTCGCGAAGAAACTCAGGTGAAAACAGAATGTTATCAGTACCAAACTCTTCTTTGATCCGCTGGGTATAACCAACAGGAACCGTGGATTTAATCACCATCACAGCATCAGGGTTGATGGTAATAACATCGCGTATCACCGACTCCACTGATGCAGTATTAAAATAATTGGTCACCGGATCATAGTCGGTTGGCGTTGCTATGATGACGAAATCGGCGTTTTCATACGCGAGGTGTTTATCTGTCGTGGCCGTCAGGTTCAGCTCACGGTGTTTGAGGTATTCGCTGATTTCTGTATCAACGATCGGAGAGAGCCTCTGATTAAGCTGATTTACCTTCTCTTCTACAATATCCAGCGCAATAACCTGATGGTTTTGTGCCAGCAATACAGCATTCGACAGGCCAACATAACCTGTTCCCGCTACTGTTATTTTCATTATCTGTCCTCAAACTCGGCCTACTTAACAACAATGATAGCCCCAGCTTAATGGGTTGATATGGAATGCAGATGACAAAGCCCATTAAACGGATTGAATATACTGCTCAGCTATCACTGTGTTATCGCGCAGAATAGAGTATCGCAAGACAGTCCTGATGCAAGCTATGACTTAATCCTGGTTCAGGTTTGCGCAAACTATCACCTTTGCATCCGGTTTGACCTTTTGCAAACGCCGCGCCAGTGCTTCCTGGGCGGGTCTGTCGCCATGCACCAGACGAATCTCAGCAGGCCCTTGTTCAATGCCCTTCACAAAACGGATCAGATCCCGCTGATCGGCATGGGCTGAATACCCCGTCATAGTGTGCACTCTGGCGTTCACTGCAATACGGTTATTATTAATCATCACTTCTTTGGCGCCGTTTTGCAGTTCCCGGCCCAGTGTGCCTCTGGCCTGATAGCCAATAAGCAGCAGGTCGGTTCTGGGATCAGGCAGTAAAGCTTCGAGATAATTCATGATCCGCCCGCCACTGCACATCCCGCTGGCAGCCACAATAACGGCCGGCTCGCCACTGGCCTTCAAACGGTTAACCAAGCCGATATGATCGCTGTGTTCATCAATCTGGGTACACTGATCAAAGTCCAGCGGATGACGCCCGTTATCCAGCCTTGCCTTGGCTTCTTTGGTCCATAACCGCTTAAAGCCCTGATAGGCTTGTGTGATTTTCATGGCTAAGGGGGAATCAAGCACAATCGGCAAATTGAGCCAAGGACTCTCCGCAGAAGGCTGCCGGATTTCGTTGTTCACAATGTTTTCCAAATCAAACAGCAGCTCCTGAGTGCGCCCCAGGCTGAACGCCGGTATCAAAATGGCCCCGCCGTCTTTTAACGACTGCTCGACCACGCTTTTTAACGCCTGCTCTCTTGTTGCCACGCCAGGGTGGCGCTTATTGCCATAGGTGCTTTCCAGCACCAGTACGTCAGCGTGCAGCGGCGGTTCAGGGTCGACCAGCAGCGGGGTATTGCTGGGACCAAGGTCGCCGGAGAACACCACTTTCCGGCGCTCGGGTAACAGTAACTCGACATAGGCCGAGCCTAAAATGTGGCCTGCCTGACGAAATGAGAGACTGACATCCTGGCCATCCGGCAACATGATCTGTGCCCTGCAATCAAATGGCACAGGTTTTAGCTGAGATCGCACCAGCCGGATAAAGGCTTCGCACTTTTCATCACTCAGTCCCAGTTGCAGCTTCAGCCCATCTTCGAGCATCAAAGGCAACAAGGCTGCTGTCGCTTCTGTGGCATAAATTGGCCCGCGAAAGCCAGCCGCTAATAACCAGGGAATACGGCCAACATGGTCGATATGGCAATGGGTCAGAATAAGTGCCCGAATGGGCTCGACAGGAAAGGTAATATCATTGCTGGCTTTGGCTTCCTCGCCCTGAAACGTACCGCAATCTATTAACAGACTGTATTTTCCTAGCTGTAGCTCATGACAGGAACCGGTCACCCCGTCCCTGGCTCCATGGTGTAAAATATTCACCTGATTCCCCTGGTATTAAGAGATTAAATAATTCACCCAGCATGACAAAGTTAATGACAGGTGAAACATTAACAGCAAAATTGCGCGACTGAATTCACGAAAAACTTTCATGCCCAACACAGGTTAATTTCAAATATTCGACGGCATGTCCGTTTAGTCAGGCCGCATCAGGTTCAGTCATCCTTTTGACCCTACTTTTTACCTGGCTTTTAACCGGTTTTTTACTGGACGCTTGCCCGGCTTTTATCACGCTTTAAGTGCCACTGCGTAATTCGTCACCCGCTCAAAAAACACCCTACTCACAGAACCAAGGCTCTATGGCAGGTATCAAATTACAGAAGAAACTAAGGGCATTGATGTCTCAGAAATAGCGGTTCAACTGGGCGGCGGAGGGCCACAAGCATGCTGCAGGCTTTAAGATTCTGTTAAGTGTCCTACATAAGCTGACTGTATAAAGAAAAAGCCCCTCTCGGGGCTTTTTCTTTATACAGCAACTAAATCTTTCGCTTCTATCCCTTCACGGTGACTGCACGCTGAATAAATCATAAAGAAGTTCTTCAGTTGCGGATTACCTTTAGGAGAGAGCATTCGACGCAGAGAAGGAACAGCCAGACCGGTTTCAGCTGCCACTTCCTCGAACGCCTGACACCCATTGAGATAATCACGCATCAGAGCATTACCAGTAGGGATATCTCCTTCCAGGTAAGTTTCCAGAGCCTCTGCCAGCAATGCTTTGCGATACTCTGGGTCTTTACACATTTCCATCACGGTTTCTTTAAATTCGCGTGTCAGTGCCATATTCAGCCTCACTTACCCTTCTTGGGTCTGGACTGCTTGCCTTTCGCTGCGCTGTCCGATTCTTCTTTCTTACGCTTCTTGTAGTCCGCGTAGTAATCTTTGGCGTTATCAATTGCCTGTTGCTGATCCTTTTTTTCGCTACCGGCAAAGATGATGATCAGCTTATCGCCTTCGATGATGTAGTAAATGCGGTACCCTGGTCCAAAATCAATCCGGCGTTCGTATAACCCAGAACCACCGGTGATCGCCTTATGGTCACCAAAATTACCGCCTTCCATTTGCGTAATGGCCTTAGTGATTTTCACTTTACCTCTCACGTCTTTGAGAGCTGTGAGCCATTCACCGAACGGAGACCGTCCGTCACTGTCTTCATACTCATTCGCCTTCCGAGGCGTTGTCGGCTTTACCATATACTGAAATCTTACACCAAATAATAACGCAAACGTTATTATTTAAACAATAAACGAAAGGATCTCCGAATCCATCAACGAAAAGATTACCTAAACCTATGATAAAAAGATGTTACTACAATTTGCATAACAACGCGTTGACTGGATTCAACAAAAAATACTGCAGTGTATGGTCATCCTGAACCTTATTCATGCACTGAGCCAGAAGGCCTGTCGCACTGGGTGAATGCACATCGACAGGCTGCCCTGCCGAGTCCATCTTTCCTATCGCTTATAAATGGTCATTCAGCAGGGTTTGTCACGATTTCAGGCTCGCTCTATTTTCGGCATCACTGCAACTCTACACCCAAATACAAATGCAGGTGATCAGTGACAATCTGGACTATCAGCAAGCCAGTCAGCTGACCGTGATACTGTCGGGCCAGGTGCCTTTCTGACGGTGCCTTTATTGGTCATGACCTGGGAACAGAAAACGGCTGGAGCAACGCCAGCACTTCAGCCGTTTTCGTTTTCATCAGCGCGGAATCGCCATGGGACTCGACATTCAAACGCAAAACGGGTTCGGTATTTGATGCCCTGAGATTAAAGCGCCAGTCAGAAAAACTCAGACTGATCCCGTCAGTCTGATCCAGTGCCAGTGCGTCCGGCTCGTACACAGCGCGGACTGTCGCGATGGCATCGTCCGTGTCAGTGACCATCAGATTGATTTCACCGGAGGCCGGATAAGCCCGCATCCTGTCCGCGACCAGCTCCGACAGACGCTGTCCTTTTACAGACAACAGCTGTGCCACCAGCAACCAGGGGATCATACCGCTGTCGCAATAGGCAAAATCGCGAAAATAATGGTGGGCACTCATTTCACCGCCGTATAGGGCGTCTTCCTGCCGCATCCTTTCTTTAATAAAAGCATGACCGGTTTTCGACTGGATCGCTTCTCCGCCATTGGCCGTGACGATATCGATCGTATTCCAGGTCAGACGGGGATCATGAATGATTTTGCTCGGCTGGCATTCTTGCTGAAGTTCAGGCTGCTGCAAAAAAGCTTGTGCCAGCAAACCGACAATATAATAGCCCTCGATGAACTGGCCGTGTTCATCGAACAGAAAGCAGCGGTCAAAATCGCCATCCCAGGCAATGCCCATATCGGCCCGATGCGCCCTCACCGCTTGTGAAGTCGCCGCCCGGCACTCTGGCAATAACGGATTGGGAATCCCGTGAGGAAAAGTGCCATCGGGCTCATGGTGGATTTTCACAAACTCAATGGGGATCCGGCGCTGACCAAATTGCGCCTCCAGCGCATCAATCACATGTCCCGCCGCGCCATTGCCGGCGTTGACCACCAGCCGCAGCGGTGTAATCTCTGACGATGCGATATAAGACAGCAGGTGGTCAATATAGTCATTCAGCACACAATGGTGACGCAGCTGGCCGATCTGATCGGGCGCCGCAAAGTCATTTCTTTCCGCCAGTATGCGAATATCGTGCAAGCCCGTATCGCCACTAACAGGGATCGCCCCGGCCCTGACCAGCTTCATGCCATTGTAATTGATCGGATTATGGCTGGCCGTCACTTCGATCCCGTCAACGAGCAGGCTTTGCGCCGCGAAATATACCTCTTCTGTACCAGTCAGACCGAGATCGATCACATCCACTCCGGCATCCATCAAACCTTGCGCCAGTGCCATTTTCAATGACGGCGAGGAAAGCCGCACATCGCCGCCAATCGCCACCGTTACTGGCCGGAAATGCTGGCCGTACGCCCGGCCGATCCGGTAAGCTATGTCCTCGTTCAGCTCCCGCCCCAGCTCACCGCGGATATCGTAGGCTTTAAAACAGGTGAGTCTTTCCATGCCGGCCTCCTTATCGACGCAGCCATCCCGCTTACTTTCTGCCGTACCTGTCTTCAAAGCGGACAATATCGTCTTCGCCGAGATAACTGCCTGACTGCACTTCAATGATTTCCAGCGGAATTTTGCCCGGATTCTCCAGCGCGTGTACCACGCCGACCGGAATGTAAGTGGACTGGTTTTCGGTCAGCAACCAGGTTTTATCTCCCTGAGTAACTTTGGCCGTCCCTGATACCACCACCCAGTGTTCGGCGCGGTGATGATGCATTTGCAGCGATAATTTTTCACCCGGATTGACCGTGATGTGTTTCACCTGATGACGCCCGCCGCTATCAACCTGATCATACTTGCCCCAGGGACGATACACCTCGCGGTGCAGCTCACATTCCGGCCGCTGTGCCGCTTTCAGTTGCGCCACTATATCTTTCACATCCTGGACTTTATCTTTGGCGGCCACCAGTACCGCATCCTTGGTTTCAATCACCACTACGTTGTCCAGACCGACAGTCGCCACCAGTCGGCTGTCGGCCCTGAGGTAACAATGGTGGCTCTGCGCGGTCAGCACATCCCCGATAACCACGTTGCTTGCGGCATCTTTGGGACTGAGCTCCCACAGCGATGACCAGGCGCCGACATCGCTCCAGCCAGCTTCCATCGGCACCATCACCGCCTGGCGGGTTTTCTCCATCACCGCATAATCAATCGACTCGGCAGGACAGCCGGCAAAAGCCGAGCTGTCGATACGAATGAAATCCCGGTCCCGCTCAGGCGAAGCGACAGACTGGCGGCAGGCGGCCAGAATGTCCGGCCGGAACTGAGACAGCTGCTGCAAATAGGCAGAAGCGCGAAACAGGAACATGCCGCTGTTCCAGTAATAATGACCACTGACCAGATACTCTCTGGCGGTATTGAGATCCGGCTTTTCGACAAATTGCGCGACGTCAAACGCTGCGCCGAGCGCCGCGCCGCGTTTGATATAGCCGTACCCTGTCTCGGGCGACTGAGGGGGAATACCGAAAGTCACCAGCTTGCCGCTGTCAGCCAGCGGCAGCGCTGTCCTGACGGCCTGAGTAAAAGCGGCGGTATCCAGAATCAGATGATCAGCCGCCAGCACCAGAAGTAAGGGATCACTATCTTCTAAAGACAGACTGTCAGGCGACTCCTGTGCCAGTAGCGCCGCCAGCGCAATGGCAGGCGCGGTATTACGGCCCTGGGGCTCGAGCAGAAGGTGACTCGGCTGGCTGGTGCAGGATCTGAGCTGCTCTGCGGCAAGAAACCGATGCTCTTCCTGACAGATCACTAACGGGGACAGAGCATCCAACTCAGCCAGACGGGCAAGGGTTTGCTGCAGCATGCTGGCCGGGAGCGATGGAGAGGCAATAGACGGGTTTTCAGCAGGCTGAAGGGCAAGAAATTGTTTGGGATACTGCTCACGCGATAAGGGCCACAAGCGACTGCCTGTCCCCCCAGCCAGAATAACCGGTAAAATCTGCATACGCCTTTCCCCTTCGCAAAAAAGTGCAAGATACTCGGTACTTCTTTGTCAGGTATTTATACCAATCTACATTAGTCTTTTTTTATCACCTGTTCAGGCAAGTATAGACAAGGGGATTGAAGGCGCGCGGATGAAAAAGTGCCAGTCGCAACTGTATTGTGAGTGGTGGCTAAATCACAATGCGACAAATGATTGCATTATGCAATGTTGTGTCTATAGTCAAATCACCGTTAATTAAGTAGGAGATTTAATTATGGCAACAAGCGTTCGATTAAATGATGACTTTGTTTCCGAAGCCAAGGCTTATGGGATCGCTGAGAATCGCTCTGTGCCCATGCAAATAGAGTACTGGGCCAAGATCGGTAAAATCATGATGGAGAACCCAGATCTGTCTTATGAATTTGTCCGTGAATCATTATTAGCTACAGAAGAGGTTAAGCAGGGATTGGTGAAGCCATATGAGCGAAGAACAAAGAGAGATTGAGGTCTTTGAGGCTAGGCGCTTCACCAAAGCCCTAAGCAGGCTACCAACAAAGCAGCTCAACATCGTTGAAGATGAGATCGAAAAGATTATTGCCAATCCAAAAATAGGGCAGCAAAAGAAAAGCGACTTGTCACACTTGCGAGTTCATAAGTTCAAGGTGAGCAAGCAAGAATTGCTACTCGGCTACTCTTGGATTAATAACGAATTAAGGCTCTGCCTGTTAAGCCTTGGTTCGCATGAGAACTTTTATACCAGTGAGTAATGAAGCGAAGATATAAAAAAGCCCACACAATGTGAGCGTACTAGACATAGGCTTGGTGGGTATATTGGCTATTGTTGCTTATGCTTCTTGCGCGAGTGAATACAGAAAGACAAAAAAAAGGCCATCGCAAGGATGGCCAACTGTGAGACTTTGAAGGAGTTATTATTATGCGGTAACGACCGCATGGTTGTTATTCAGTGCATTAAGGTAATGGGACACTGCGTCCATTGAGTTTGCATGTCTGATAGATAGGGCGGTGTTAATTGATCCAGTGATCTGTGCCTGTTCTACCAGTTCGTTGTCGATGGCTTTGTTTTTTGCCAGCCATTCAGCAATGTCACTCCATGACCATAGCGGACGGCTACTGTCTACGCGCAAGATAGGAGTCGGGAAATCACCTTTTCCACGACTGCCTTTGCTGTATCGAGATAGCGTTGCTTTGGTGGTGCTGGCTAACTCTGCCGCATCACTGAGGCTGACCATATCGCCAATGTCCACTGATAGGCAGACTAAACCGGAAACTGACTCAATATCTGATATTGCAGACATAACTGCTTGCTCGTAATTCTTACCTTGTCGCGTGAAATTCACGTACAAGGTACCATTGTATGCCGCAGGGTGAGCGTCGCTGCATCCAGCCTCATACAAAGCGTCTGAGACATCAAATAAATCATCGTCGGTAGTGATCTTCTTTCCGCCTACCACAATATCGAAACTGTATTTTTTCATAGCTACTTTCCTATGATGTGTGAGACCTGAAGAAGAAGGCCGCCGTTTGACGGCCTTAGTATTATTTGCATTTATCTACTAATGAGATTATGTCTTTCGCATGGTCTTGAGGGCTGTCAGGCGTTCCCCAAACTGATTTCTGATGGCACTTGTTTTCATTGCCACAACGCAAAATCGCCACGGCATGGCCTTTACCCTTACGCTTGATATAAGTCCAGCCATTAGACACGGCGTATGCAATCGCCGCGTTGATCTCTTTATTTTTATGATACGCGATAGGCATCTCCTTCTTAGTAAGTCTCACATTGTTAAAGAACGTAGTTAGCCAAAACGGCCAACTGGTAACAATAGTAACCAGTAAAAGTTGAGGTGTCAACATTTGTTACCAGCACAACAGATCTGACAGGCTAAAACCACCAGCGAGGCGCCTGCTCTACAAATGAAGCAGAGCGCCATGCGAGCATTTAATCTTCTATCATACTGAGCAGCATCTGCGGATTCAGGGTCTGGGTATCGTCTTGCCCTGAAAGGACTTTTTCTGCCAGATCGCGTTTGTCCCGGTGAAGCTGGACAATTTTTTCTTCCACCGTATTTTCTGTGACCAGACGATAAACTGTCACCGGTCTGCTCTGTCCCATACGGTGCGCCCTGTCGCTGGCCTGATCTTCTACCGCCGGATTCCACCACGGATCCAAATGAATAACTGTATCGGCTTCTGTCAGGTTCAGGCCCGTTCCACCCGCTTTCAGGCTGATGAGAAAGACAGGATGCTTTCCTGCTTTAAACGCCTCAATCGCCGCTTTCCTCTGCTTACTGCTCGACTGTCCGTCCAGATAACTGAACGACAGCGAGGCTTGTTCCAGCTGCGCCGCAAAACGTTTCAGCAATTGCACAAACTGGCTGAACACCAAAATCTGATGGCCGCCTTCTATCGCTTCTGACACCAGAGCCAGGGCCTCCCTGAGCTTACTGCTCTCTTCCGCAAAGGAATCAAACACCAGACTGGCGTCACAGCATACCTGCCTTAAACGGGTCAGTGCGGCAAGCACCTCGACCACACCCTTACTGTTTTTGGCTGTTTTCAGGGCATCCTTACGGACGGCTTCATAAGCGGCACTTTCTTTGGCCGATAAATAGACGGTGTGGGTGATCTCGGTTTTGCTGGGCAGCTCAGATAACACCTCACCTTTCATTCGCCGCATGATAAACGGACTGATCAAGGCTTTCAGCCGCATCATATCCTCGGCATTACGCGCGGCCTGACCATATTTCTGCCTGAACTGCTTCAGCGAACCCAGCAGGCCCGGATTCAGGAAAGCGAACTGGCTCCAAAGCTCTGTTAAATGATTTTCAACTGGGGTACCGGTAAGGGTAAAACGCCGCTCTGCCGTTAAACCAAATACCAGTTTTGCCCGTTTGGTCTGCGGATTTTTAATCTGCTGCGCTTCGTCCAGCACTATGGTCTGCCAGTCTTTTTCCTGCATCGCATCCTGACAGCGGGTCAGTAATCCGTAACTGACCAGTACAACGGTCTTTTCGCCCGCCGCGGCGATGGCTTCGTTCCGGTTATCCACCTGTTCCAGATCCACCACTGTCAGCTCCGGTGCAAAGCGCTGGCATTCTGCCTGCCAGTTGTGAATCACAGACTTGGGAGCCACAACCAATGCCGCGCCCTCGCACTGATAGTGGCGGATCAGACTGATGGCCTGCAAGGTTTTACCCAGCCCCATATCGTCTGCCAGACAGGCACCAAAGCCGTGGTGAGATAAGTGCGCCGCCCACTGGACACTGGTTTTCTGATAATCCCTCAGCGGGGCCAGAATATGCTCGGCAACCACCGGCTTCTCTGACCATTTTTCTTGCAGCGACTGCCATCCCGCATCGCCCTGATGACTAAAGGTTTCCAGTACCTGTTGTAAGGGATAGGCCATCTGCACATCGACGGCCATCTCTTCATTGAGCAAACCGTCCAGCATACGTAATTGCTGCTGAAGCTCATCTTCCATCAGCACAACCAGATTGTCGCTATCCTGCTCAATAAATCCCTGGCGGCTATTTGCCAGTAACAGACGCAGGTTCAGCTCCAGATGCTGATCCGTGGACGCCTTGCCTGTGACAGCAAACCAGTTTTTGCGTTTCTCGATATCCAGTGTCAGATCCTGGCGGGTCAGCACCTTTACCTGGCTGCTGCGCTGGCGCCAGTGAACCGGCACGTCCTGCAAATTCTGCACGGCTTTTATCAGCGATAACGCCGCTTCACCAGACAAGGCCCAGCGCCGTTGCTTGTTCGCTTTCAATCCCAGGTGCTTGCTCAGTGCCAGCGAATCCGCTTTTTCCTGGCTGAGATCACGCTGATACCATTGCTGATCCGGGCCGCTGATCCATGTCTCTCCCTGTCCCGAAGGCATGCTCATGCGATTTGCCGGCAGCTCACCGGACACATCATTCTGGTGCTCAATGGCCACATCCAGAGTGCCCTGATGCCAGTCCAGCCATAAATGCGGCCTCGCATCCCAGTTACCAGGTTTTATATTGCCTTTGTGCTGGCATGGGCTGTACCAGAGTAAATCCTTCTGCTGTTCCAGCGCCTCTGTCAGTGGCTGCAAATGCTCACTGCCCAGTTGCTCAGGTCTCGATTCGATAACTTCAATGAACTGAGGCGATATCGCTGAGATATCCAGAAAACACCAGGCATCATCCATCACCTGCCGCAATGTTCCATTTGCCACTCGGGGAAAGACATCGAATGTCACCTGTTCACCGGCTTGCAGCACGGCCAGCGGCTTGACACCGTGCAGACTGACGGACTGGCCGTCCTGACTGATGATGTTGTCACACGCCGACAAGGCTTTCAGTACCGGCAACACATCGGGAGCAGGTTGGCCCCAGCGAACCCTGCTCTGACGTTCCAGCTGCTGACAGACATGCCAGTCAGCATCTGACATCAAAGCTTCAGCCGCTGAATACTGGATGGAATACAGTTGAATCACCCGGCCTTTGGTCCAGCCACGTTTCCCCATTGACTGAATCCTCGGCTGTACTTTCAGTGATTTCAGGCACAACTCCCAGACCAGTCGCTGAGCTGCCTGATCCTCCTTATCCGACTGGATGGTCTGCGTCAGCTTTCTTAACCAGATATCCTGGCGGGCAGCCGGGACATAAAAAGGGGCGTCAGATTCGCTGATCTGTCCGGTAAGGTAACGCAGGGCGTGTTTGGCTCTGGCGGCTAACAGGCTTTCAGAGTGATGGGATAAAATCACTTCCGTCAGCGGGTGCGCTTTCACCTGAGCCACCCATTGCTGATACTGTTTCGGGTTCGCATGCTGCCATTGGCAAAGCATCAGCACATCCAGCAATAATTTCCCCCAGCTCACGTAATCTGCAATCACCATGAGTGAATCAAACCAATCGTCAACACCCGCCAAATATTCCTCTTGCTCACTGTAAGGCGCAATAATGACGTAAGCCTGCTGTTGCCAGAACTGGTCATACGCGATTTGCTGACTACGGTGAGCGTCGAGGCTGTGCTGATAGCTTGCAACGGCTTCGGATTTGTCCAGTAAAGCCACTACGGCCAGATCAGCCAAGGCCGTATAGGAATAGCGTTTTGCCGTCATGGCAGAGAAAGCTGTGCGATGCTGGAAGTACTTATCATCGAAAGGATCGCACAAAGGGTGGGAAACACTTCCGGCCCTGAGCGCCTGCCAATTATCCTCGGCAGGAGCCCAGACAACCTGCCTTCTGCCGTAATCTGTGATCGTCTTGCTGGCTAACGGCTCCCATGTAATATTCCCCGTCGTGTACAGCTGATTTAACAACCAGGCCCATCCCTGCAGGCTGTATTTCAGCCTGTCGTCTTCAATCAATGCCAGTAATTCCCACGCATCAGGATGCAGGAATAAATGCATCAGCAACCCTTCCGCCTGCGGAGAAATCGCTGAATAGGCAAACATCCAGCGGGTATTTGACAGCACAGAATAGACTTCCAGTTCCACAGAGACCTTATCGGCGTGGGTCATAGCAGCATAAAGGGTTCGCTCCCGGCCAAATCGCAATAAGCTCTGTAATGCAGACAAAAATCCGTTCAGCGACAAGCTCCAGCTCTGTCTTTTTTTCACCACCAATCCAGCTTCCTGCATCGCAGACAGTGCTGCCTCTATCTCTGGGCCACTATGGCTATTGCTGATCTGCCGACACAGGCTTTTGGTGGTGATGCCAGATGTAATGAGAATCTGGGCTAACAGCTCTTCAGTAACAGAAGCTTCAGACTGTAAATATTGCATGGATTTCCCTGCTGGATGATATCAAACCATTTATCAAAGATTATTGCGACGCGAGTGATTGTAAAATATTCATGCTGTTGCAACAAACACTTACAGCTACCTAGTCCAAATCATTGCGATCAGGCTTGCTGGTGTTTGCGCCTAGCTGCACTTGGGACGGAGGGAGCAAAAGTAATAATTTACTTAGTGAATATTTTTTCTTCTCTTCCTAGAGAGACAAAATATTGGTAGTCTTTTTGCGTTTTGTATGCCTTCGGACCACAGCATGATAGCCGATTTTTTCTTTGTCTTTTTTTCTTCATTTGCCGCACTTTTTTTACTTCGAAAGGTCGCCAAACGTGTTGGTCTGGTGGATAAACCCAATGCCAGAAAGCTGCATCAGGGGGCGATCCCGCTGGTTGGCGGTTTGGCTATCTGCATTACGCTGGCTCAGTTTCTCTATTACTCGCCGAACATACTGGACGACGCCGGGCTTTACGTTTTCTGTATCACCATTCTGACCATCATCGGTGCACTTGATGATAAGTTTGATGTGAGCTTCAAGCTCCGCCTGGCGATCCAAGCCTTGTTATCTGTCTGCATGATGGTTTTTGCCGGTCTGGAACTGCATACGCTGGGGAATATGATTGGCTTTGGCGAAATAGACCTGGGGATGTTTGGCTATCTGGTGACTGTACTGGCGGTGATTGGCGCTATCAATGCCTTCAACATGGTCGACGGTATTGATGGCCTGCTGGGCGGGTTATCTATGGTAACTTTTGGCGGGCTGGGTATCATGCTGTTCCACGATGGTCAGCAATCACTGGCGTATCTGTGCGGCATCATCATAGTGGCGATGATCCCTTATATCCTGCTTAACCTGGGGGCATTTGGCCGGCAGCGTAAAGTCTTTATGGGGGATGCAGGTAGTATGCTGATCGGTTTCACTGTGATCTGGTTTTTACTGCTGGCCAGCCAGAATGGCAGCCGCCCACCGTTGCGGCCGGTGACGGCACTCTGGATAATCGCCGTCCCCTTAATGGATATGACAGCCATCATGATCCGCCGAATCAAGCGCGGCGACTCCCCCTTTAAACCAGACCGCGAGCATCTGCACCATATCTTCCAGCGTCTGGGCCTCAATTCACTGCAAACGCTGATTGCTATCTGCACAATTGCGACCTTACTGAGCGCTGTAGGGATTTATGGCGAGATTGCCAATGTGCCAGAGTATATGATGTTTTGGTTATTCATCCTGTGTTTCCTCATCTACTTCTTCACACTGTCGAAAGTAGAAAAGTACTCGCCTCCGCAAGAAGCCTCTTAACGAAGCAAACAGCCGTATGTTCTGTGCGGCTGTCACTTATTCACTTCTATATATGGCTGTTACAGGCGCATTGCAAATTTATTGGACAACAGTCCCAGTTAGTTCATCTTCTCTCAAATCCATTAAGCTTGTACTTAATAGCTGACGCATCTTTATATGTTACAGAGATATTAAATCATATACAGATACAACAAATACAAGACCAAGACGATGAGAGAGATTTTACACGCTATGCTGAGGCGCACATTACAAGCGATAGTTAACAGAGCTGAACGCCTGTGCCTGACAGCAGTATATTCAGCGGCCACGAACATCGGCTTTGTGCTGTTATGGACCGCTGTATGCTGGCTCAATCAGTTAGACCACTATGACAAAGCTGCAAAACAGATAAGAAGAGAAGACCGGCTGGGACGTTAAATTAGCCAGTAAAGCAGACAGGTTCCTGGATAATGCACAGAAAAAACGCATAAAAAAACCCAGGACAAGCCTGGGTTCATGTTCAACATCTTTGACTTCTGTTCAATCACTCACATCGCATTCACCCTTAGGTGAATCCGCTTAACGCTCTGAGGTCGCCTGCTCGGGCGTTTTCGGCTGACTGCGGCCGGTCAGCTTGTGTATCCAGGTGGTAATACGCCAGATATGGCTGATCACGGCAAAATACACACCGAACATAATCATAAAGCTCAGCAACATCAGGGTTTCGTTAACCTGCGATATGTCAGACCAAATACCGACTCCCGCCATACTGGCTGCCAGGCCACAAATCACCACCAAGGTCATGAAAGGTGACAAACCAATGCGCTGACAAATATGGTGCAGGTGTTCACGATCCGGCTTAAAGGGTGACTGGCCTTTGCGGATTCGTCGAATCATGATGGTGGCCATATCCATTAATGGTAAAGCAATTAACCACAAGGCAGTGACCGGGCGCATAGCACTCAGTTCACCCTTCTGGGTCGCTTCCAGCAATAACCAGATGACAGTAAAACCAATGAAGATACTGCCGGCATCCCCCATAAAGACTTTAAACCGACGCCCCAGAGGGAAACCGAGGTTCAACAGAATGTAAGGAACCATAGCGGTGACTATCATGGTGCAGATAACAAAAAATTCCGTGTTACCCGACACATAGAAGACATAACCGAGTGCCGCAAAACTGACTGAAGCCAGGCCGCCTAACAGGCCATCAATACCATCAACCATGTTGAATGCGTTAATCGCGCCAATGACAGCGAAGATGGTCAGCAGCGTGCTGGCGACTACGGGTAAATCGAGAGGAAAATCCCCCAACATGTAACCCAGATAGTGCAGGCTTTTATCGCCGATGAAAATCATCACCAGTGATACGCAGGCCTGTACCAGCAAGCGTAATTTAAAACTGATATCGTATCTGTCATCAATCACGCCGATAACCACCAACACAGTGGCACAGCTTAAATACAACCAGGGGTTCTGCGGAAACAATTCAAAAAAACTGAAGGCTATCGCCAGCGTAACAAAGATCGACACACCACCCACAAGCGGGATCACACCGTTATGGTGTTTTCGTTCGTTAGGTGCATCGACCAGTCCAACCCGTTTCGCCACTTTACGGCAGATAAACAAGCTGCAAAAGGACATCAGGAAAACAAATAAGAATGCAGAAGTCATGTTGGGACTCTTAAGTTAAACAAGTTAACCCCGAATCATGTCGGGGTATCGAAACTCAGGACACAGCACGCACAATTGGGATGACATCATTTAAGTATGCCTTGAAGCCATCACCCAACTCTGAGTGGCGAAGCCCATACTCAATAAATGCTTTCATATAGCCGATTTTGTCACCACAGTCGTGAGATTTACCTGTCATATGGAATGCCTCTACAGTTTCTTCTGCCATCAGCATATCAATAGCATCCGTTAACTGAATTTCATCGCCTGCACCAGGTGGCGTTATAGCAAGTTTGTCCCAGATTTTGGCAGATAGTACATAGCGACCCACGACAGCCAGATTAGATGGTGCCTGTTCAACAGAAGGCTTCTCAACCATAGCTGTCATTGCGTGCGATTGACCACCACTCAGTACTGCGCCGCCACAATCCACAACACCGTATTTTGATACATCTTGCATTGGCACAGGCTCAACCATAATCTGGCTGGCTGATGATTTTGCAAACCGTGTCAGCATAGCCGCCAGATTCTCTTTACTCTGATCGGCTGTATATTCGTCCAGGACAACGTCTGGCAATAAGACGGCAAAAGGCTCATCTCCAATCAGGGGTTTAGCACACAATACGGCGTGCCCCAAACCTAAAGCATTACCCTGCCGTACATGCATTATGGTGACATCTTTAGGGCAAATCGATTGAACCTCATCAAGTAGCTGACGCTTCACTCGCTTTTCTAAAGTTGCCTCAAGCTCAAACGAAGTATCAAAGTGATTTTCAATCGCATTTTTTGAAGAATGAGTTACCAGCACAATTTCCTTAATACCAGCAGCCACGCATTCATTGACAATATACTGAATTAACGGCTTATCGACTAACGGCAACATCTCTTTAGGAATTGCTTTGGTCGCGGGTAACATTCGAGTACCTAGCCCTGCAACAGGGATTACAGCTTTCTTTATTCTATTCATATTAAATATTCTATTAATCAGAACCAAAAAGATCCCGGGTATACACTTTAGATTGTACATCCAGGAGCTCTTCAGCCATACGATTTGAAACAATCACATCCGCTTCTGCTTTGAATGCATCGAAATCTCTGTATACCGCTGAGTTGAAGAACTCGCTTTCCTGTAGTACAGGCTCATAGACAATGACTTCAACACCCTTGGCCTTCAGCCGTTTCATAATCCCCTGAATACTTGAAGCTCTGAAGTTATCTGAACCCGATTTCATGATTAGTCGGTAGATACCCACCACTTTTGGCTGCCGCTTTAAAATAGCATCAGCGACAAAATCTTTACGGGTAGTATTCGCATCAACAATTGCTTTAATTAAACTATTTGGCACATCCTGGTAGTTTGCAAGCAACTGTTTGGTATCTTTAGGCAAACAATATCCACCATAACCAAAAGATGGATTGTTATAATGCGACCCAATTCGCGGGTCCAGGCCTACACCTTCGATAATTTGACGGCTATCTAATCCGTGAGATTCAGCATAAGAGTCAAGCTCATTGAAATATGCCACACGCATCGCCAGATACGTATTAGAAAAAAGCTTAACGGCTTCTGCTTCAGTGGAATCTGTAAACAGAACGGGAACATCTTTCTTCACCGCACCTTGCAGCAATAGTTCAGCAAAGATTTTTGCTCGCTCACTCTTCTCACCCACAATAATACGGGATGGATATAAGTTATCGAAGAGCGCTTTTCCTTCGCGTAAAAACTCAGGTGAAAAAATCAGGTTTTCGCAACCCAGCTCTTTTTTAATACGCTCAGTATAACCCACAGGAATGGTTGACTTGATGACCATGACAGCATTAGGATTAATTGCCATTACGTCTTTAATGACCGACTCAACAGAGGACGTATTAAAGTAATTCGTTTCTGCATCATAGTCAGTTGGAGTGGCGATAATTATATAGTCGGCATCTTTTAAAGCAAATTTCTTATCAATAGTTGCAGTAAAATTAATATCACTGCGCTGTAAGAACTCGGTAATTTCAGAATCAACAATCGGAGATATACGATCATTCAGAAGCTTTACTTTTTCTTCAATTATATCTACGGCTACAACTTCGTTATGTTTCGCCAATAACATGGCATTAGACAAACCCACATAGCCTGTGCCAGCAACTGCAATCTTCATGACTTTACCTTGCATATTTATAAGCTAACTTTATCATCCATGCTGGTGCTAGATGAAAGCAAAAACGTGAAAGAATAAGAGTAACATTTAAAAGAGACGTCTTATTTAACTGCACCATGTTTTTCATTCTTATACTTACCTCGCTCCACGCTTTTTTTATACCCTTCCTTCTATAAATGGTATTTTCATCAAGGTAATACTCAAGAAGAACTTCGTTAATATTTGAAAATTTATAACCTATTTTTAATAGACAAAACCACAAAGCCATGTCTTCAGTTAAAGTAGTATTGACAGGATATCTTACTCCAGCTTCAAATATTTTAGCTCTAAACATAACTGTTGGATGAACAAACGGACAACGAGTCATACTAAAATTAAGAAGTTCTTCGTGATTTGGTGGAAGATGCTTTTCTTCCACTGCATAGGATGCACCTACTTCTTTGCAAGAGGTACCACAAACGTCAACATCTATGTTTTTTTCAAGAAAAGAAACTTGAGTGCTTATTCTATTTACATAGGATATGTCATCACTATCCATTCTGGCAATATATTCATACCCACCATTTTCAACAACCTTATCAATAATATAATTTAGAGCATGAGCCAAACCTTTGTTAACATCAGAACGATAAAGCCTTACGTTTTCATGACACGATATTTCATCAAGGAAGTCATCAATTCCTTCTGATACAGGACCATCACGATAGAGATACAGATCAGATAAATAATCTTGAGATAAAATACTATTTACTGAAATCTTAAACTTTTCTAAGCAATCTGTTTTATAAACAGACATGATCACTGCCACATTACTAGTCATAATAAAACCTAGACAAAACTATATAGCTTTTTAATAACTGACCCAGGAAGAACCGTAATCACGAATGATTTTAAACTGGGTTTTTTTAAAAAAGATTTTATCGAGCACAACTTAGAAACCCTCCAATTTTTTCCTATTGCAGATATTGCAATCCTTAAATTAAGATTTGCTGACAATCTATTAATGAACTTTGGTGGGGATTCATTATATTTTACTAACAAATATTGAGCAGCATTTTTATATTTAATGTAATTACTACTAATCTGATTCGAGCTATCATGAATTGTATAGTATATATTTGACTTCGAATCGTGTTTAATCTTGGTTATTTTACTCATCCTAATCCATAGATCGTAATCCTGAAAACAATTAAGATTTTCATCAAAGCATCCAGCTTTAATAAAGTCGCTTTTTTTTATAGCGACTCGAGATGTAGATCCTATTATATTTCCTTTAAAAAATAATTCTTTATGATAGTCATCACAAGATAAAGGTGTTACAGTTCGGATAACTTCATTTAAATTACTACTATTTACTATTTTTATACCAGTGAAACATAAACCAACATCTGGATCACTTTCAAATATATTTAATCTATCTTCAAAAGCTGTTTTCGAAAAAGCATCATCATCATCAATCAAAAATACTATATCACTTTTTGAGTGGTTTATACCAAAATTTCTGCTAAAGTTAGCTCCCATTGGCTTTTCATTATTAAAAACTTGGATGCTAAACAAAAAGCCTCCAACCGTATCAGATATTTTCTCGCCATCATTAACGATAATTACTTCATCAGGTAACACCGTGGAATATTCTATGCTAGCAAGAACTCTTTGTAAAAATTGAGGCCTGTCTTTTGTTGTTATGACAACTGAAAACACTTTTAACTCCTAGTGAATTTATATATGAAACCATGCAAATAAAGAAAATTGTCGCAGGAAAAGTGAATGAGCTCAATTTAATGGTCACAATTATACATAAAAGACCAACCCTGATGCTTCCTTTAAAAAATAGTAAAAGAAGTAGCATGTTCACTATGCCCCCAACAAAAAGGCCAAAGAACATTAAATTATTAACAAATATGCCTAAATCACCAAGACCAACAATAAACTCACCAAAATTACTTCTTGATTTATCAATTAGTGAAAATCCAAACAAAAATAGCTCATTCCTTGAAAACCAATAATTCAATACTTCTATTTTAACATTAGAACTACCATCTACACCCGATAGCAATAAGTCCAAACGCATACTCAATGCATCAAACGACAAATAAACAAAAACAAACAGTAACAGAGTAGCATAAATGAGATCAGAGATTTTAAACCTGAAATACACCACAACAATCAACATAAAAGAAATTAGCAAAGCAACTGTTGAAAGAGTCAAACATGAAGACAATATCCCTAAAAGTGATATCGAATCAAATTTAGTGGTTAAGGCATACCTCAGAACAACAATTGAAAGTGTAATAGATGAATAGATAGAAGGCTCAGCATAAAATCCAGTAGGTCTGTAGACTCCACCGTAAAAAATTGATCTCTGCGCCGTATCTGTTATCCCTAACATCAAGCTATAATCTAAATCATTGTTGAATAAATACCAAAAGAAAAGCTGAATAAAAACACTAACTGCATTGAATAAAACAAAAAAGGAAAGTGCTTTTCTAAAAAAAATAATTCTATCACTTTTCTTATCCATCCACTGTATGATGAAAAAACAATTCAAAAAAGTCAAAATGGAAATCAAAAATAATATTGTATATGACTGCCCTCTAAAATATTTCTCTAATAAATAATAGAGTGATAAACAGAAGAACAAAAATAATAACTTTAAAATGAATTGCCTTTTACAAAATTTAAAGCCATCGTAGAAAACGATAAAAAACAAAAAGACAAAACATAGACTTAAAGAGATTAATCTAAAATATAACGACTCAACATTCAAATTTATTAAAAAGACAGCTAAAAATATAATGATCGCACCTATCGAAATTTTCATTTTGAAAAGTCCAGTATAGTTGTATAGTTTTCAGCTTTAAACTCAAATCTCATTCTGCATTTCAATACATTTTCAAGATGCATATTATAATTTTTTTGTGCTTGTTTAAAGGTTTTTGATATGTTAATTAAATCCTCTGAATCTAAGGCATCTTTATTAAAGCAAAGTCCAACAGATTCATTCTCAATGATATTTTTGATTGTTACTTGTGGTGTAGATATAATCGGCAACCCAAGAAGTAAGTACTCAGATATTTTATTAGGTGCACAAAGTTTATTGTTAATGTTTGAAAAATCATAAGTAACAATACCAACATGGCACGTTTTAGTAAGTTTATATAATTTTTCTCTTGGCAAAGAACCTACTAAAACCACTTTATCCATTAGCGACAACTCGGTAATAAGTGTCTTTATGTTTTCTTCTAATTCGCCAAATCCAACAATAAATAACTGTGCATTATCTACAAATTTAAAAGCTTTTATCAACTCAATTAAATAACGATTATTTTTTAGAACTCCTTGGTAGATAAATGTGAATCTTCCTACTTTCTCATTCAATATACCAGAATCCCATTCACCTGACTCAAGAAAGTTAGGAACAATAAAAGGTTTAGAATCTAATTGATAACTACTCATCATCAAGTTTGCCCTATCTTCATTTGGACAAATAACTTTTGACGCTAGCTTCGTTATTATTCTTTCTAAGAACTGCGACTTTTTTGAAGCTATTGAAATTCCCGTTTCAGGATCTGGTATTATCAACTCGTGACTATCATAAATAATCTTAGCTTTAATATTTAATATCTTAATAAGGAGTGCTGGTATTATTGATTGAATGTTATTGCAGTAAATATAATCTGCTTTTATCGAAAATAAGAATTTTCTTATGAAGAAAAAATATGATGGTAATAGTGTTCTTTCTTTTCCTAACGAAAAAAAATTTTTATATCGAAAATCATTATTGTTAAATGCAAACAAAGATATTTCTATATCATCAATTTTTGACAAAATATCTAGCTGTCTCTTAACACGACCATCTGTACATATATTTTCAAACAACAAAACAATTACTTTCTTCATAATATATCTTTTACAAAAAATTTAAGCTTCCCACTTTTAGTTCGGCAAAGTGGTGATGATTTGTATTCAAAGCTAACATCAAGATCGTTGTTAGAAAGTTTCCTAACTTTTTCTTGTGCTTGTAACATTGAACTCTCTGAAAGAATTTTTTCAGAGTAATAATGAATAGATAACTGACCAGCCTTATTTTGAACTAATTGCATTTCTTTAACTTCATTAAAAAATGTAAAATGCTGTCCGAAAAACAATCCAACAACAGGATAATTCTGTCCAGAAACTCCAATAGCAATATCCTGATTTCGTCCTAAAATTTTTAATCGCCCCAAATTATCCACATCAACTAAATCATCAGTATCATACCTCAACATTGGCATATTTAAATCATTAAAAGAGGTCGATATAATCTTCTTATTTTTAAAGCTAACATGGGAATATAAACTATTAAATATAAAACCACTTCCTTGGCAATAATCTACAGCCAACACACTGTGTTCTGTATTTCCATATAAATTTATAACATTAGAATCAAAAACACGTTTAATCAATTCAAGTTGGTAATCAAACAAATTCTCAGAGCTAAAAACAATAACTTTACATTTAATCTTATCAAAATCATCAGTCTTTGAGATAATTTCCTTCGACAACAAATATAAAGAAGATGGATAGCAAAAAATCACATCTGGTGAAAATGACTTCAAAAAGTCATAGTAATATTTCACAGTGTTTTCATTGATCTTATAAGAAGATAAAGAATATTTATTATATCCTGTGCTTTTTATCCAACTATCGATGTTATCACCTCTTAACCTAACGGCTTTATAAGGAATAAATGTGTTTACATCAAAATCATGGATAATATCATCAATAAAAGCAGCTTCGAATGCCAGATCATTTCGACTTTTAATCAATTTAAGTGGTTTTCCTGTTGTCCCCCCTGTATTGGAGCAATACAATCCGATACCACGACTTTTTTTAAATGCATTTTCATTACTATAATTATGCTTCGAAGTAATATCGATGTGCTCTATTTCGTTGATATCATTAATCTGATTATAATTTTTATCATGACAAAAGTTAAACGTTGATATTACTTTATTAACTTTTTTGACCTGATAAATATTAATCTTTTCAGCATCCCATCTTTTATAGAATCTTAATTGTATTCGTTTATAAATATACTTTAAATTATACTTAATAACATTTGGGACCGATTTCCTAAGGTATTTTATTATTTCCATAAAAATCACAATATAGATACACGTTGGGATAAATTGTAAGCAGGATATATTACATCAGGAAAAATAAATGGGTCATCATTGTAATCAAATAACAACTCTTCATTCGATACAGTGATATCAAGCCATAGATCCCCTGTCTTAAATTGATAATAATTGTCACTAACAATAAGTGAATCTCTATATTCACTCATGTCTAAAGGTAGAATTTCAAATCTATTGGGCAAATGTATAAAATCGATATTTTTATTTATAACTCGATCTGAAAACCTCTCAGCCAAAGTTCCTTTGTACCATTTATTCCCAGGAAATTTACTGTAAAACATACCCTTTAAAAATATTTCAGTTTTTATGAAGTCTAAATGTTTATGTCCAGTATTATTCTTACCATTTAGCTTTATTAATATATAATCTTTATCTCTATATATTTTCGCTATACCAAAATCTTTGTAATATTTACATATCCAATCAGAACACTTATTATTAGTATCAATATTTATTTTTGCCTTTCCCTGATGTATAACACATGGAGCAGTTAAGTTAACTGCTCTATCTTTTTCAATTTTTGGTTTATAATCCAAGGAAGCTATGTATTTTGAAATATAAGATTTAATCCCTTCAAAAACACTAATTTCATCGTATAAGTGTTGAGATAATTTTCTAGAATCTAATATCATTTGAGCATGTCGATACATAAACTGCGGTTTTAGCATTAGGATAATCCCAGAGTCTGTATCACCGATATTTGGCAAGATACCATCTGCTAAAAAGCACTTTAAAAATGATAATGCTTTAGAGTACATTCCTAAAATTTTAGATTTATCTGATTCACTTAATAAATCATATTCAAAGATGAATAGTAGCGTGGTGAAAAAACATTCAGTTGAAAGTCTATGGTAATTTAATGAACATTCGAAATTTGATCCATCATCATTAAACTGATAGCAGACCTCATCCATGAAGAGCCCTGCATACTTTCTGGCTTTTAAATTATATTTAAACTCTCCTGATAGTTCATATAAAATAGCTGATAATGACACAGCTCCCATTAAATTACATAAATAATGGTTATTACGATTACCATTATTCCATTCAAAATGATTTTCAATGTGGTTTAGATAAATAGGGAATTCTGATTTTAACAACCTAGATAAATCACTCTTAAGTTCTGTCTTATTATCATCTAGAATCAATAGATATAAAAAAATCAAGTTCACAGCACGAATTGATACATCCATATTACATGCCCATTGAACACCTAAACCTGGAGGATTTCCCTTAATAAAACTAGCCAGAATCAAATTAATATCTTTAATTACAATATCTTCATTCTTCTTGCTTTTACTATTCAATAAATACGGAATAAGAAATTGCAGTCTACCTAGCTCCCAAGGAACTTTAATATCAATATCATCTTTTCTATCTTTATTACTAAGCTTATGCCATTTTCTTTTCCAAATATATCCAGTATTAGGGCACTTAGACCAATTAAAATCTTTGCCATTTGATGAAAACTCTAAATACTCATCTCCAAGCAATACTAATTTTCTTTCTTCTATACCACGAATAAATTCATCAGGTAAATCATATTTAATGTTATCAAAATTAACATTAAAATCGATATTGTTTATAAAATCTTTTTTGAATTTAGATGAAAGAATACCATATATATCTAACAAAAAAACTATAGTTATTCGTTTGATTCGGTAAAATAGATTCTTAATTTTTCTGAACATAATTTTTCTTAAATATATACATAAATACCAATAAAGAAAGAATCACATATAATAATCTTGAATAAGCGACCCCATCAACCTCAAACAAATCAACTAGATAAAGAGAAGAGATAATATAGAATGGTGTAATAAATAATTGAGCGTAAAAATTAGATTTAACTTTTCCTAAGCTAATCAAACCTATACCTTTTAAACTATAAAATGATGATAAAAGCCAACTTAAAGATAGTAAAAAAATATAACGTATGATTAAATCGTTTATATGCACTACTAGAGAACAAATATAAGCAAATAAGTTTAAGAAGATAAAAACTGCAATTGAGATAACAATAAACTTATATTCAATACCTAAATAAAACTTAGTCCACTCATTCATATTCTTTGATTTCTCTACCATTTTTGGCAAATAGAACTGCTGCGTAGTGGTTGTAATTATATCCAAAGCCAGAACTATAATTAATGCAATACTAAAATACCCAAAAATATACTCATCAAAACTATAATAACCAATTATGAACATTGACAAATATTTGTTTGTAGTACCAAGAAGATTAGAAAACAGTGAATATGAAGATATTGATAAATTTTTAACAAAAAACTTTTTAAACCTATGAAATGAAATCGTTCTTTTATATATAATATCACTACAACCCACAAAGTTTAAATATAAACTTACAATCATAGATATATATATAGAAATTATAAACCCATCTATTCCCCAGTTCCATGAACATATTAGAAAGGCAATAAATCCAATTATTTTTGATTGTAATTGTATTTTTGATATTGTTTTGAATCGGTCGTAAGATTGCAAATGTGCAATCAACAGTGAATTAATTGCAGTGAGTAAAGAAACACCAGATACATAACAAATAATATTATTAACACGTTCAACACTAGAATAGTGTCCGCTACTAGCCATATAAATCAAAACGAATAAAATTGGAACACTAACAACTAATGTTATTGTTATCGCATATAGTAAATTATCACTCTTTTCATTTTCATCAATCCAAGAAATTGAGTTAACTTGTAAAAGTGCAGTTACTAATCCTAACCCTAATAGTATATTAAACACTTCAAGATAATTGAAACTTATTCTTACATATCCTATTTCTTCAACAGAAATAAAAACAATAAGAAGGAGTTGAGTAATATATCCGATACCCTTAATGAGAAAGTTAGATAATAAAAACAACAACAAGTTTATATTTCTACTTACGAGATTCATATTTCAAAATATCCATCACAAAAAGCAACTAATATCATTATGATTCATAAGCAGCTGTATAATTTTCAATCAAGTGTTCCCAACTAAAACAAGACCTCACAACTTGTTGCATCCGTTCTGCATCCAAATCAGCTTTGAGAGCCAACTCAAAGATATTTTTCAACTCAATATAATTATTAACATTAGGGTCATACTCATAACCTAATGTTAACTCAGAGTATTTATTGAATTCTTTTACAACAGGAGAAAAACCAACAAATGGAACACCATGCATTGCAGACTCTATATATACAATACCAAAACTTTCACTTTTGCTCGGTAAAACCATGAGTTTGGAGTTGCTATATAACTTAAAAATTTCATCTAAACTTAACCTACCATATACTGTTAAGTTTGAAATTTTATGCTTTTCTGCATATTTCTCACTATCTTTATCTGCCACAGCTACAAATTTTTCGTTTGGATAATCTTTGGCTAACTTACAAAAATCAAGAAATCCTTTCCTTTTGATTGATTCAGAGTAACCATTGAAAAACACGAACTCTCTATTTCTTTTTAATTTTATATCTTTTTTGTTTTCACAATTTGTAACTGGGTTGTAAATAACTTTTGATTTTTTTCTATATTTTTCACCAAAAGTCTTTATGAAAATGTCTCTCGCATAAGAAGATACTGATATTATAACATGAGAATTATTAAGCTTTGCTTTTATATCTTCAGCATTAAATTTATCTTTTTGCCAAAAACCATGATCTGAATAACACTTTTTATACTTTAAATCGACCTGGTCAGCTAACTCATTATGCAAAGAATGAACATGAATTACTGTATCATCAACGTTAAATTTAGAAATCTCATAATGAACAATAAGCTGTTTTATTCCCAACCTACCTCTAAAAAGGCATTGAGACACAAACTTAAATGGGCTATTAATAAATGTTTTTAATATACGCCTCCTCTTCTTTATCCCTACAACATTAAAATAATCTGTCGTATAGTCATTTTTAACATCTGATAATATAGTAACTTGATATTTTTTTTTAGATAACTCTTTTGACAGTTGAATTAAATGTGTTGATATACCACCAACCTCACCACCAAACTCCGCTGTAACACTGCCAACTTGAATGATATTTTTCATTTATTCACATATTTAATCTTTGGCGCACAACTACAGTTATATAAAAAGCATGCGCCTATTAGCTTACCAAATACCTTTACAATCAACAATATAGTTTGATTGAGGCTTACTGAGTTTAAAATCATCATGATCAACAAGCAATAAGTGTATATCTGCTTTATTAAATGCTATTTCTTGTTTAACAAGCTCAAAATTATCTAACTTACTGATATTTGGTTCAACAACTAAAAGCGGTCCTCTATGGAAGGATGCTATTTCTTTTGTTATTGAAAATGCTGGACTTTCTCTTAAATCATCAATATTCGGCTTAAATGAAATACCATAACATGCCACACAAACATCATTAATCGTTTTTCCAGGATGATCTTGTAAATAATCTAATATAGATAATTTTAATTTATCTATCACCCAACTAGGTTTTGAGTCATTCACCTTCCTAGCTACATGAATTAGCTGGGACTCATTTGGAGTTTTAGAAACAATAAACCAAGGATCAACAGCAATACAATGGCCGCCCACTCCAGGACCTGGCTGTAGAATATTCACTCGAGGATGTCTATTAGCAAGTGTAATTAATTCCCAAACATCAATATCAAGTTTATCACAAATAATTGATAGTTCATTTGCGAATGCAATTTGAACATCGCGGGAACTGTTTTCGGTCAGTTTTGCCATTTCAGCTGTACGAGCATTGGTAATAACGCACTCACCCTCGACAAATGTTTTATATAGCTCAATCGCACGCTCAGAGCAACGAGCACTCATACCACCTATGACACGGTCATTTTCTACCAGTTCGCGAACGACGTGGCCAGGTAAGACTCGCTCCGGGCAATGAGCAACATTCACATCTGCATTATCACTAGCTGTTTGCGGAAAGCTCAAATCTGGGCGAGCTATCGCTAACCATTCTGCCATTTGTTCTGTTGCGCCAACGGGTGATGTGGATTCCAATATTACTAGGTCACCCTTTTTTAGCACAGGTGCAATTGCCTGACTTGCTGCCTTGATATAAGACAAATCTGGTTCAGGAATATCACCATTGGTATTTTTCTTAAATGGCGTTGGTACTGCAATGAGGAAAGCGTCTGCTGATTCAGGAGATGTTGTTGCTTTTAAATAGCCTTCAGTAACCGCAGCATGAACAATCATATCCAGCTCAGGTTCAATGATATGAATTTTCCCCTGATTGATTGTGTCTACTGCGTACTGGTTGACATCAACACCAATCACTTTTTTCTTTCGGGAGGCAAACATTGCTGCTGTCGGCAAACCAATATAACCAAGGCCAATTACTGATACTGTTTCAAATGACATTTTACTACCTTTACGCCAAACTATTTAAAATTCGCTCACATGCTTTTCCATCGCCATATGGGTTGTGGGCGAAGCTCATTTTTTGATACTGCTCTTTATCAGTCAATAATTCATTTAAGCTATTAACAATGACATCTACATCAGTACCAACCAACTTTACAGTGCCTGCAGAAACGGCTTCTGGGCGCTCAGTTGTATCTCGCATAACAAGAACAGGTTTACCCAAAGAAGGCGCTTCTTCTTGTATACCACCAGAATCCGTCAAAATAATGTGCGCTCGGCTCATCAAATAAATAAAGGGCAAATATTGTTGTGGTTCGATTAAATGTACGTTGTCTACACCTGCTAATATCCGATTAACGGGCTCACGCACATTTGGGTTCAAGTGAACAGGATATATAACTTGTACATCATCATGTTGTTTAGCTATTTCAACGAGTGCCTGGCAAATTCGCTCAAAACCACCACCAAAACTTTCTCTGCGATGACCGGTTACAAGAATTAATTTTTTATTTCCGTCTAATTCAGGAAAGTTTGATGCCAGAGTTGCTTTTAAATCTTCATCCGCATCAATTTTATTTTTCACCATCAACAAGGCATCAATGACAGTGTTTCCAGTGACATAAATGCCAGACGAGCAGAAGTTCTCTTTCAGTAGATTTTCTTTAGATGTATCAGTTGGTGCAAAGTGATACTTTGTCAACGCGCCTGTTAATTTACGGTTTGCTTCTTCAGGCCAGGGTGAATAAATATTTCCGGTTCTCAGACCGGCTTCAACATGTCCAACCGGGATTTGCTCATAATAAGCAGCTAGACTTGCAGCAAATGTGGTTGCTGTGTCGCCATGAACCAGAACAACATCAGGCTTGAACTCTTGCAGTACAGCCTTTAATTCAAGAAGTATTCTTGCTGTAACATCATTCAACGTCTGGCCGGCTTTCATTAAGTTCAAATCATAGTCTGGGGTTATATCAAATAATTCCAGAACCTGATCCAGCATCTCTCTGTGCTGAGCAGTCACACAGACTTTGGCCTCAAAGCGATCATCATCATTCAATGCATGAACCAATGGCGCCATTTTTATCGCTTCTGGACGTGTGCCAAAAACCGTCAGTACTTTCTTCTTAGACATAAAATTATATAAACCCGATTATTTCGACTCATAACTGTAGTTGTAGTAGCCACCGCTATAATGTGAACTTGCAGTTCGCAATACCGCATTGAGAATAAAACCTTTCACTTCAATACCGTTTTGTTCAAAGCGTTGCTTGGTCACTTCAATCTCTTTTACAGCGTTCTGGCCAAAGCGGCCCACCAGCAAGGTGGTACCCGCATGGGCACCCACGATAGCCGGATCGGTCACTGCCAGAATTGGCGGGGTATCCACCACCACAATGTCGTAATTATCCGATGCCCAATCCAGCAATTTTTTAAACCTTGGGTGCATTAAAAGCTCAGACGGGTTAGGCGGTACTTCACCGCGGCCAATAAAATCCAGATTGTCCACACCTGGCTGCTTGATAATCTCTTCTATTGCGGCTTTATCAACCAGATAACTCGACAGTCCCGGTGTGTGAGTGACCGCCATGTTCTTTTCCAATCGGCCTTTGCGCATATCGGCATCAATCAGCAACACACGCTGGCCGGTTTTAGCAATCACTGCTGCCATGTTGGATGACACAAACGACTTACCAATGCCAGGGCTGGGGCCTGAGATCATCAGGATATTGTTTTTGGCTTCCATCATGGCAAAGTGCAGGCTGGTGCGCAGGCTGCGCAGCGCTTCAATCGACAAGTCCGCCGGGTTCGCCACTGCCAGTAAACTCTCTTCCACCGTGAGTTGCCGCTTTGTTTTTTGTTTCTTTTCCATGTCGCTTTGCCAGTCTGACAGTGGAATACTGGCATAAACAGGCAAACCAATGGCTTCAATTTCATCCGGGTTTTCCACCCCGCGATGAAAGGCTGCTCGAATCAGAACTAACACTACAGCTAGCATACCGCCCAACATAGTCGCTAACACCACGATTAAGGCTTTCTTTGGCTTGATCGCGCTTGTATATGACTGAGCGACATCCAGAATGCGGACATTACCGACTGTGCTGGCTTTAAGGATATTGAGTTCCTGCACTTTGTTCAGCAACTGAACATAAATTTGCTGGTTGACTTCCACATCCCGGGTTAAGCGCAACACTTCACGTTGGGTTTTGGGCAGTTTTTGCACCTGGCGGTTGAGTTTCTCGCGCTCACTCAGCAAGGTTTTACGCTTATCCATCAACGCAATATAAGCCGGGTGCTCTTTGGTGAAGCGCTGTGAAATTTCACTTTCTTTGAAGGTCAGCTCATTGAGCTGGGATTCCAGGGTGACCATCACATCCAGAGTCGATTTGGCTTCCAGTCCCAGATCAATCGAATCGTTGGCCTGGCGGAACTGGTTCAGCTCGTCTTCTGCTTTGGTCAAATGTACTTTGACATCCGGCAGGTGACCACGCAAAAATTCCAGGCTCTTTTCCGCTTCAGCCGAATTACGGGCCACGTTCTGCAAAAAATAGTTCTGGCTGATGTCATTCAAAATCGCGGTGTTCTGCGCTTTGTCCGGCCCGGTAAACGACAACTGTAAAATACCTGTTTGCTTGCCGCGCTCCGAGACTGACAGGCTCTGCTGAATCCACTGGATGGTATCTAAGCGTGAACGTTTACTGATGCTGAACTCTGTCCCTGCCTGTTCGCTAATCAGCTCCGAGACAAAAAGCTGATACTCACCGGATGTCGCCAACTCGCCGACTTTACCCGATAAAACTTTCTGCTCTTCACTGTCGAACAGGATATAAGTCCCGCTGTCCGGGTCATCCACCACCAGGGTATAAACCGGCTCTTCTATGCCCTGAGGGATATCAAATCGACTGATCGCAATACTGTCTTTATTGCCGGTCAGACGATTTAAGCCCTTACCAATCAAAGGCAACGCAGCAGGTTCTGCCAGTGTGGTCAGGTTGAGTTTGTCGACGGTTTTGCCGAGGATCATGCGCGAGCGAATAATTTCAATCTCGGTATTCGAAGAGGATTCACTCGAAAACAGATCCCCCATCTCCCCCAGGCCAGACAAGCCATTGCTTTTCTCTTCAACCTGAAGCAGGGCATCGGCTTTATAGATGGGGGTCGCTAACAGTGCATAAGCAATGCCTGCAACCGCAAAGGCGAACGTAATGGCGATAATGGTCCAGCGCCTGTCCAGCAATATGCCAAACAGCTTGCCCAGATCAATCTCGTCGGAGTCGGTTTGTTTCACCGACACTTGTTGCGAAACAGTCATAGTGTCTATCTACTCAGGCTACTCATGATGGTGGATGTCATGGTGATCTTCCCTGTCTTAATTACTGTCGCTCAGGGTTCAAACCGACAGTCTTTGATCACTCTGAATGCATCAGTCTGTAAAAACTGACACCAGGTGTTACAGCTTTTGCGCCCAGGCACGGGCCGCTTTGTCAATCAGCTGATAAGCATGTTCGTATGCTTCCCGGCTCAGGCGGTAAGGGTCGGGAATGTCCTGCTGACCGATCCATTGCCCAAACAGCATGGTTTTGCCTCTGGCTTCAGGCACGATAGACGCCACAGCATCCAGATGGCTTTTTTCCATCACCAGAATCAAATCGACGTCACGGCACATCGCTGAAGTCAGCTGCTGAGCCTGATGCCCGTCAAGGGAAACCCCATTTTCAGCGGCAATCTCGCTGGCCGTGCGATCAGCAGGTTTTCCCTGCAGATTGCTTTTCTCTGTTCCCAACCCTGCCGACTGAATATTTTTAGCCGGCAGCAATTGTTTGAGCAGCGCTTCCCCCGACGGAGAACGGCAAATATTGCCGACGCATACCACAAGAATATTATTAAACATGGCTTACCAATCTCTCACTCGAACTGCCCCTTCGGTCAGCTGATTAAACCCGGTAATGGTTGGCAGCAACTGACGCACCACACGATTCCAGCGCGCAATCGGTGCTGAGGTGACATACACCACATCGTAGGGTTCCAGTTCAAACTCTGTCCCCAGTACCAGTGCCGCGGCATCTTTGATATTGAGCTGGTAAATGTCCGCCAATTGCGCGTTGTCTGCTGTGGATACAGTATTTGCCTTGTTATTTTTGCGTACGTTACGAATCACAAAGACACCGGTCGCATCCGCTTCCAGCTCGTTAATACCGCCAACACTGCTCAGTGCTTCCGTCAGCGTCATACCGGCACGGTCAATTTTCAGCAACTGCGGGGCGTTCACTTCACCCATCACAAACACTTTCTGCGCATCGTTGCGCGGCACATGCACTATGTCACCAGGGCGAAGCAGGCGGTTTTGCGTCAGATCACCACGTTGCATTAAGGCATACAGCGAAATATCCTGTTCGATGCCATTGCGGGTCAGGGTTACATTTCGCCAGTCGGCCTCTTTTGCCAGACCGCCTGCGCGGTTAATGGCATCCAACAGAGTCATTGGCACATTAGTGATCGCTTGCTGACCCGGCTCGTTAACTTCGCCGGTCACGTATGCTTTTTGCGAACGGAAGGCCGCTACGTTGACATCCACTTGCGGGCTTTCTATGAAAGCCGCCAACCGATGCGAGATTTCATCACGGATTTGCGTCACGGTTTTGCCGCCGACCTGAACAATGCCGATATAGGGATAGAAGATGCTGCCATCGGCATGCACCCAGTTACCAGACTCACTGGAACTGCGGTAAGAACCGGCAGGAATGGTCAGCTCAGGGTGATCCCAGATGGTAATATTCAGGATATCACCGGGGCCAATATAGTACTCATAACCCGTGAGTTCGGCATCCAAGGCTGGATTGGTTCTGGCTGTCACTTCTGGCCGTTTTGACTGGTAAATAACAGAGGGTGTCAACGGATAGACGTTAACCTGCTCAGACACGTTGAACGCTTCGTTGTCTGCTTGTTGTTTATTGTCGGGTAAAGACATATGAGAACCGGGAACAACCGTACAACCTGCTAATAACAATGACGCCACAGCAGTAAAAAGGAGCTTCTTAGAGAAATCCATATCCAGTCAACGTTGATAAATAAAAAAATTGAATTTTGATCGAAAAACTAATCGCAATATGCAAATTGCAGTTGCCAATTGACAAGTCTGTCACACATTATGCAAGCAGCTGAATCACACTAAAGTGACAACAATCGCTTAACTTAATTAGAGAAACCTGATGGAGTGATAAGCATGCCCTGGTGCATAACACAAGGATAATAATTGAAAGCCAGTTAAGAAAGAGACTGCGTTGAACCCGGTATTTCAGTTATTCCGCTAACCGGGAATAAACGAATACTTACCCTTTCAGGCATGCTACCGCCCTTAGGTTACAGCTCCCAAACGCCTTCAATACATCCATGTTTTTCTGCAAGGTGCAGGTTACCGCTTTCACATGACACTCGTGTCAGCCGCATGACATTTTATTAGCAAAATGTGATTTAGCTTACATTTGTCTTTGTTTTAACCAAAACCTGTAAAAACGCCTGTATTACCCCATCACAATCGTTGCAGAGCCTGTAAAAACGCCCTGATTGACTGTCACTTTGGTTGCCGCATTCTACACAATCGCTCTCCACTGAGAAACCATTAAATGCAACAGGGTTCAAATTAGAGTAATTAGTCATCGTCAGGTAATTGTTCGCAGGAAAAATTCAATTTTCAATGCATTCAACGGAATGTTCACCGAATCTCTGGTACTAACAAGTAGCTACAAGGCTATACTATGCGCTTAGTAATGCGCTTAGTATAAAAATACTAACTGAGTGTTTTGTTTTAAAATCGCAGTAAACAGCAATCTTCACATTCTATACATTGCTATCCTTTATATATGCAAATATCATTGAAAAGCGTTTTGCGTTATCAACAAGCCGCAATCTTTAGAATTTATCACTCAACACAACTTAATAAGGGAATAGGATGAATAAGGTAATCGTTTCTCTGGCTGCATTGCTAATGGCCAGTTCAGCGTTTGCAGCTACCGGCACCACAGGTACTGCAGCAGCTACTACTTCTACTACCACCGCAACTACAGCTTCAACAGCTGCGGCAGGTACTGCAGCCGGTACTGCGGGTGCAACGGCTGCCGCTGTTGGCGGTATCACTGCTACCACTGTTGCTGTAGGTGCTGCCGTGGCAGTCACCGCAGTTGCTGTTGTTGATGCCAACGACAACGATACAGCAACATCAACGTCTGTAAATCAGGGCTAAGCAAACACGCTTTGCTGTCTCTGATTCGATAACCGCACATCTGTGCGGTTATTTTTATTTCTGTCATTGACCTGTGATTCCCATTGACCTATGACTAGCGGATACCTAATGTTCGACGCCCGTCTTTCTGTAAACAGACGCTTTCTGGTACTCATCGCCCTGTTACCGCTTTTTTTATCCGGATGCAGCCAAAAATTTCAGAATGTGTCGGATACCTTTCGTCTTGCTGTTCGCGGTGATGATGACACAGTAAAATCCTCAGCCTGGATTGAACAACTCCCTTACGCCAGTATGTACGCCCGTATCGGAGACGGCCCTCAGGCCTTTATGGTGCTGGCTCTGGCAGAGCCTGCTGCGGTTCTGACATCGTCAAAAACTGCTACTGAGTCAGAAGCGACCGAGCCGGCTATGCAGCTGAAATGGCTGGCCGCCGACAAAGGCATGCTAGTGACAGAACACGGGCGACTGGTGAAAACCCTGAACCTGCCCCTTGGCAATCTGGTACAGGTTACAGCAGAAACGCCAGACCCGGTTGCTCTCGGGTTGCAATTGCCCACTACGCCGACAACCTGGACCCGCCGCATCGACTGGCAGCCCGGCTACCACTTTGGTTATCAGCTCACCTCCCGCTTTGAGGACAAAGGGCTGGTGACTATTAGGATCAACAATATTACTCAGTCTGCACGCTATTTTGTTGAGACGGTCAATGTACCCAGTCTGGATCTGCAGTTTGACAACGCTTTCTGGATTGAGCCCGCCAGTGGTCAGGTACTGAAAAGTCGCCAGCTTATCGCACCCGGCTTACCTGAAGTCGAAACACAATTGCTTAAAGCTTACGGACGATAACGGTTTATGAATCCAGACAATCACTTACAGCGGATATTTTCGCCTCGCCAGACATGGCTTTTCGCCCCTGGATCTATGATGAAAGCTTTGATACCGGCTGTTATTAAACTGACGGCTTTGATACTGTTCGCTTTGTTAGGGATGTCACCTGCCCTGACACCTGTTGCCATGGCAATGCCTGTTGAAACGGCACCCACCTTCGTCAGAGTACAGCTGGACAGCGGCGAAAAAGAACTGCAACTGCGCTACCCGCAAACTGTCCGCCTGGATCGGGTTCAACAAGACGCGCTAGCCAATGTATACCAGTTATCAACAAAATCAGACAATACTGCTCAGGCTCTGTACTGGCAGTCTCTGTACTGGATCGGTTCCTTTTTATGGAAAGCCGATCACCGTGCTAAGCAAGCCCTCGCCCTGCAGCAGCAAACCGCAGACAGGCAGATCCGAGCGCTGGCCGATCACTGGCGCTACCATCGCCCGGCTGCCAGTGAGACTCTTATTCAGCTGGCACAAAGTTTAGCCTCACCTTTGCCGGGTGAGCGCATTTTTCTTCCGTTAGACAGCGATCGCGTGCGCATTGTGCCGGAGAACAACCCTGCGCTGAACGGGCCTTTTGTGTTGCGATTAGCCACCCGGCCCAATACCGTTAAGGTGACAGGTGCCATCAAACTGCCTGCCGGCAATACAGCTGATATTTCCCTGCCGTGGCAGGAAAGGCAAGATGCCGCAGGCTATCTGAAACAGATACAAGCGTTATCGGTGGCCAACCGGGATTACGTCTGGGTGATTCAGCCCGACGGCAAAGCCGAACAACACAGCATCGCGTACTGGAACCGACAAGATAAAGATATCGCGCCGGGCGCCATTCTTTATCTTGCGTTTACCGATCTGCCAGCAAGTGCGAAGTCGTTAAATTCTCAAATTATTCATTTGCTTTCACAAAGGCCTTTCTGATGGATCAGCCTGTTATGTCTTCCTGTACCAAGCACCTGGGTCTTCGTTTTCCGGGTCTCCGTTTTCTGTCAGGATTATCTCTGGGGGTTATCACCCTTGCGGCCCATGCCGATGACTTCAGTTACCCTGATTTTTCCGTTTCCCAATCCGATTTTGGTGGCGTAGGCCTGATCCAAATGCCTTCCGGTCGTGTTGCGCCGGAAGGCGAATTCACCTTTGGTACCACCTATAACCAGGATTACCTGCATTACAATGTGTCATTGCAGTTGTTCCCCTGGCTGGAAACCACCATACGCTACACCCTGGTTCAGGATGTTCTCTACAGTGAGGACGAGGACTTCAGTGGCGACACCAAATACACTGACAAAGGCATAGACTTTAAGCTTAGGCTATTGGAAGAAAGCTTCTGGATACCAGAAACCTCTGTCGGTATTCGTGATTTTGGCGGTACCGGATTGTTTGACGGCGAATACATTGCGGCCAGCAAACACTGGGGAGCGCTGGATTTTACCCTGGGGCTGGGCTGGGGCTACATTGGCAACGGCGCCAATCTGTCCGGCGATAAAAGCCTGAGCAGCGACTGCGGCCGAAATACCGAGTATAAAGGCAAAGGCGGCAGTGTCGATTTCGAGCGCTGGTTTTCCGGCTGCATGGCGTTATTTGGCGGGGTGGAATACCAGACACCCTGGCGGCCTTTGCGACTGAAACTGGAATATGACGGCAACGACTATACCAGTGATTTTCCTGTAACCCGCGCGGACTCGGATATGTCTCAGGACAGCCCGATAAACCTGGGGGTGTTATACCGCCTGGGCGACTGGGGTGATCTGCGAATAAGCTATGAGCGCGGCAATACCTGGACCGCCGGTTTTAACCTTAATACCAATTTTAATCAGCTGACAACCTCCTGGCGCGATACACCTGCCGACACTTATGCGCCCGACAGGCAAAAGCGGTCCACCACCAGCGCAGACTGGCAGAACATCGCGAATCAGTTGCATATCAACGCCGGTTATGAAAACCCGACCCTGTACGCAGATGACCATACAGTGACTGTAGAGGCGCCGCAGAACAAATACCGGGATCGTGACCAGGGCTATCAGCGTGCGGCGACCCTGCTCAGCAATCAGTTACCGACAGATCCTGACACCGGCCTGCCGCTTTATAGCGAGTACCGCCTGATCGAAACCAGCAACAAGCTGCCGGTCAAAGAAACCCGGGTGAATGTGAAGGCATTTGATCAGGTCGCCAGTCACAGCTATGTCAATGCCTCTATCGATGATGCCATCACTCATCAGGTACCGGCACAACCACAAGGCCGGTTGATTGCTACAGACACTGACAAATGGGACCTGAGTGTGTCCCCGACTCTTCAGCAGTCTTTTGGTGGCTCGGAAGGGTTTTATCTGTACAACTTAGGGGTGACGGCTGGTGCCAGTTACCACATGACAGACCATTGGGAGCTGGGCGGCAGCGTCTATCTCAATCTGTTCGATAACTATGATAAGTTCCTCTACGATGTACCGCCCGATGGCACAGATTTAAAACGTGTTCGTACTCTGGTTCGCCAGTACATTGATGGCAATCCGATCCGGGTCAACAATCTTCAGCTGACCTGGATGGATCAACTGGCGGATAACTGGTACGGGCAAGCGTACACAGGTTACCTGGAAATGATGTTTGCCGGTGCCGGCAGTGAAGTGCTTTATCGCCCTATGGGGAAAAACTGGGCGCTGGGTGCTGATATGAACTATGTGATTCAGCGAGACCCGGATACCCAGTTTGGTCTTTTCCATGACGAGGTGCATTTTGACCCCATCACAGGACGTGACTACAAGGTACAGACGGGCGCGTTAACCGGTCATGCCACTTTCTATTACCAGCCACAGTGGACTTTGTTACCCAATACGCTGATGAAAATCAGCGCCGGGCGCTATCTGACAGAAGATGTGGGTGTAACCTTCGACTTCTCCAAGCAGTTTGACAGTGGGGTGATTGCCGGTGCCTTTGTGACCAAAACCAACCTGTCGGCCGAAGAATTTGGTGAGGGCAGTTACAATAAAGGCTTTTACATCTCGATCCCTTACGATCTGATGACAGTAAAACCAAGCCGCAACCGCGCCAATATTTCCTGGCTTCCTCTGACGCGCGACGGCGGGCAGATGCTCAACCGTAAGTACCAGCTCTATAACATTACCGATGCGCGTTATCCCTGGTACAGCCGGAAAATGATGCAAGCGGAATAAGTATGAGGATCATGACTTTATAGTCAGGTGACACTGGATGGCCCGCCTCGGCGGGTCAGCTTACTGCTGAGATCGCAACCGCTCCTGCTTTTCTGCCCTCTTCGCTTTTTTTCCTGTTTTTTTAGCTTTCTTTATATCCTTTCAACTCTTTTTTGTTGTTCTGTGTGTCTGATTTCACCAATAATTAACCCTGCAAAATGAATGGATTTATTGCACCTCTGCGCTACTACGCTGCCAGTCACTCTGCTGAGCGGTTGCACCGGGATCCCGTACCGACAATATAAAAAGTGGCTAAATATTAATCTTCATCGAATACTGTCGCCTTCCTGAACTGATGGAGTGATCTCGTAATCGACGTTTGTGAGGTAGAAATATGTTCAGAAAATATGCTGTTTTTTCGGTAACATTTCCCGTACTGCATAAAATCAACCTGTTGCTGGCGATCGCGTTTTTTGCCACCTGCTGTTACCAACTGGTAGTTCAGGAGGATATCGTGTTCAGTCTGGGGTTATTGGCCGTCATGTTCCTGCTGACTCTTTTTGCCGGTTCGTCAAACTACCGGCGCAAATATATCAGCTTCCCCTATTCAGTCGATTGACCCTGACATTCGTTGCAAATGAAAGCGAACATCGCAAATCAAAGCGAGAGCGGGGCTCGGCATCCCGTGCCTTTAGGCCACGCTTAAGGGAATGTTGCTTTTTTGTATAAAAAGTAACTTTTGATGAGCCTCGGTTATCCCGATTTTTTTGTCAGGGATCACGGATAGTAGAAACTTGTTCAATAATTTCCTGCAAGTGGCCTATGGCTGCTTGCTTCCGCTAAGAGCACCCACCTATAATTTGCCTTGTGAGTACATATTTACTTAATTCTAATGCTCTACTGAACACATTAAGATAAAATTACAAAGATAATTTTTTACTTTTCTTCTTTATCGCATCACAAATTGCAGTTATCAATGGAAGTGTCATAGTGACAGATACACACACAAAAGCCGTCCCGTCAGGCCCTCAACTTGTTCATCAATCTAATCAAACTATGCCAACACCAGACAGCACTGATGAAATTGATCTCGTCCAGCTGGTAAGAACACTGTGGCAAGAAAAGCTGCTGATAGCACTGATTACTGTTGTTTTCGCCATCGCCGGTGTTGCCTACGCACTGACCGCACAAGAATGGTGGACGGCCAAAGCCAAAGTGATTCAACCTCAGATCACCGACTTTGCTCAGCTGCAACGTGAAATCAGTGCCTTCCAGCCTGCCTTTGATGTCTATCAGGCCGACGGTACCGTACTGGTCAGCACTCAGCTTCTGGATGTGGCTGATGCCGAAGTGTTGTTTAAGCATTTCATCAATGGCTTTAATTCGCTGGAAAACAAGAAGGCATTCTTAACGAACAGTAGCGATTTTCAGCAATTTCTGACTGACAATAATGTCGCCGCTGAAGAAGATACCGACAGAGCGCTGGAAAACTGGTTCGATAAAATCACCGCTCAGCAGGCCAGCAAGCAGGAATCCGATACCTTCGTGATTAACCTGCAGGCGACCACCAGTAACAGCAGCTTTGATATGCTGAAACAGTACATCGATTTCGTGTCTGCCAAGGTCTATAACGATACGTTAGCCAACGTGCAGGCGCTGGTGTCAGCCAAAGAGTACGAGCTGAAACAACAGCTTAAGGTACTGCGCAGTCAGGCCAGCAGTTATCTGCAGGTTGAAAAAGAGCGTACCCAATACGCCCTGAATATCGCCAGCGCCGCGGATGTCAATCAGCCAGTTCAGAACCTGGGTGATAACGAGATCTTTGCCATCAACTTAGGTGCCAAAGCACTGGCGGCCAAAGTGAGTGCCCTGGAATCAGTCAAGAACCTGAGCGTGGTTGAACCCCGCATTCAGCAGGTAGAAGCACGTCTGTCGCTGCTGCAGGGCACTGAACTGGATAAAAATATCAAATTTAAAACCTACCGTTTTCTTGAAAACGTAGAAAAGCCGGTGACCAAAGACAAACCTAAACGCTCACTGATTGTAGTGATCGCCACCCTGCTGGGCGGTATGCTGGCTGTGGCCTTTGTCCTGATCCGCTCTGCGTTCAGAAATCACGACTGATTGCCAACACAAGCAATCAGAGACGGCATAACCAAAAAGGCCAGTCCGTTACCCGGACTGGCCTTTTTGTATCTATTTGTACTTCTGTTTCAGTTACTGGCAATGTGCCTGGATTACGGCAATCTAACCAGAGCAGTTATTCAACCGCCGACTGTTGCAACTGAAGCCACAGTGATTTCACCAGTTGCTGATCGGCAGGGTTCAGCTCAGACTGCGCATTCTTCAGGCTGTCATTCACCGCCTGGTTCATTGCCTCCAAAGACGCAATGCCGTCACGCTCACACTCTGCTGCCGACAGCGAAATGTGGCCACGCAGGTAACCGCCTGCAAATAACTCGTCATCCGATGCAGTTTCCACCATCAGGTCAATCAGGGTGAGCAGCTTTTCTTCGTATTGCTGGATCATCTCGTCACTCTTTCGTTTTATCTGAATCTGGCCCTGTACGGATCAGAATAGGTTTACTCACGCCACTGATACGCATTGATATGATGCGAATCAAAGCGGCTCAGGAAAATCGTCTGCGCTGAGCGGTTGGACACCATAATGCTGACGCAACACTTCTGACAGTATGCCTGCTCGCTCCGGTGTATTGCCATTCAGGTAATGCAGCACCTGCTGGCGGACTTTGCGGGTAAATGCTACCCGATCCGGCTCATGATCACCACTCAGGTTGTCGCAGCTGACCTGAAAACGAAAGCCGCAACTGGCCGACAGCAGCCACTCTACCGCCTGAGGTTTCACTTCAACCTGTTCAAACACCGCCTGCTGATCAGCGTCCCGCCCGTCTGGCAAATACCAGTAGCCATAATCTTCCAGCAAGCGACGCTCGGGGCCGGCAATACACCAGTGCGCTATCTCGTGCAGTGCAGAGGCAAAGTAACCACGGGCAAACACAATTCTGTGGTGCGGGTGCTCAGTATCGGCAGGAAGATAAACCGGCTCGTCACCGCCCAGCACCAATTCGGTGTTGAGGCTGGTTAAGAAAGTGCGGTTAAAGAGTGTTATCAGGTCGTTATAATCGTGAGGCATGGACTGTGTGACTTCATTTAACATCTGGGAGGTCGCGCTGATTATCCCAGCCCCTCCCGCAAGAATGCCGCCGATTATAGCGGGTTTGGGATCATAGTGCTAACCGCAACACATAAGCCTTACATCACGAGGAGACTCACGCTAGCACTGAAGCTCATGGTATGATGCAGCCTTCCTGAACGCCTAGTAGCAAGATAATGCAAATTATTATCCAAGCATACTGTTGCCCGTAATATCGACATCGCGATTTTCCATGCTCTCAGAATCACTCATGCCAAAAACCACTATAAACATCGAAACATTGTTAGACCGTGAACAAGTGCTGCCTCTGACATCGCTTATGTCAAAAAATATTACCGGCAAAACCGTGATGATTACGGGTGCTGGAGGTTCAATTGGTTCAGAGTTATGCAGACAGATCATCCGGCTGAAACCCAGAAAATTGGTCTTATTTGAGTTAAATGAATTTAACCTATACCGCATTCATCAGGAAATCAGCCTGCAACTCAACAATCTGGACCTTGATATTCCATTAATCGCAGCTTTAGGTTCTGTTCAAAATCAGCAGAGAACTCAATCACTGATGGTAAAACATCAGGTAGATAACCTTTATCATGCTGCAGCATACAAACACGTCCCTATGCTTGAAGAAGAGCAAAACATCATTGAGGGACTGTATAACAATGTCTTTGGTACTTTGGCATTAGCAAAAGCCGCAATACAGGCTCAAATCAGCCACTTCACCCTGATCTCTACTGATAAAGCCGTACAACCTATTAATATAATGGGTGCTAGCAAACGACTGGCAGAGCTCATAGTGCAATCTCTGGCTCAGTATCAGAACACAACACTTTTTACAGCAGTACGATTTGGTAACGTGCTTGATTCTTCCGGTTCAGCCGTACCGTTATTCAGGCAGCAGATCCAGCAAGGCGGACCTGTTACTGTTACGCATCCTGATGCAACCCGCTATTTCATGTCTATTCCAGAAGCTGCACAATTGGTAATTCAAGCAAATGGAATGAGCGAAAACGGACAACTGTTCGTTCTTGATATGGGGAAACCGATTAAAGTTTTGACATTGGTTGAACGACTGATTCAGCAATTTCACCCGGTGAATACTCACCAGGCCAGTCCCGAGATACAAATCATTTTCACTGGGCTTCGGGCTGGAGAAAAGCTCGAGGAAGAGCCGCTTATCACAGACAATGCCAAAAGAACTGTACATCCAAAAATCATGGTATTAACAGAAGAACCGAGCCCATGGTCTGAAACAGAAGCCTATTTAAACCAACTCAGCCAATATTGTGCTGAAACAGATTTAGACGGTATTCGTTCCCTTTTAAGTCACTTTATGTGCTTAAGAGCCGCTGGCGATTGTCTGAAACAGTAACGAACAACAAAAAGAGGACGCCCCAACGTCCTCTTTTTGTTTAACCTGCCGCTCTGAATCAGGTTGAGCGGTTTACGCTTTATTCGATTGCTTTCAGCTGATCTCTTTTAGCTTCTTTATTTCAGCTTAGGCGTCGAGGTGATCACATCGGCGTTTTGCGCGCGGTGGCGCAACATGTGATCCATCAGGACGATAGCCACCATGGCTTCTGCAATCGGTACGGCGCGGATGCCGACACACGGGTCATGCCGACCACGGGTCACCACTTCAGCGCTTTCGCCCTGCTTGTTGATTGTCTCGCCCGGCACGGTAATGCTGGATGTGGGCTTCAGCGCCAGGTGGGCGACGATGTCCTGACCGGAGGAAATCCCGCCTAAAATACCGCCGGCGTGGTTTGATTTGAAACCCTGCGGTGACATGGCATCGCGGTGTTCGCTGCCGCGCTGTGTCACAACGTCAAAGCCATCGCCGATTTCCACGCCTTTCACTGCGTTGATGCCCATAAGCGCATGGGCAATGTCGGCATCCAGACGATCAAACACCGGCTCACCCAGTCCAACCGGGACATTCTCAGCCACGACTGTCAATTTGGCACCGATGGAATCGCCTTCCTTCTTGAGTTTGCGGATCAGCTCATCCAGCGCGTCGACTTTCGAGGCATCCGGGCAGAAAAACGCATTCTGCTCGACCTGATCCCAATCGACGGTATCAATACTGACGTCGCCCATTTGCGATAAGTAAGCACGCACTTCGATACCATGAACCTGTTTGAGGTATTTTTTGGCGATTGCGCCAGCCGCTACCCGCATCGCGGTTTCACGGGCGGAAGAACGGCCGCCGCCGCGGTAATCGCGGACACCGTATTTTTGCTCATAGGTGTAATCAGCATGGCCGGGACGGAACAGATCTTTGATCTGGGAGTAGTCTTTTGAGCGTTGATCGGTATTTTCGATCATCAAACCGATAGAAGTACCGGTTGTCTGGCCTTCAAACACGCCGGCCAGGATTTTGACTTCATCCGGCTCACGGCGTTGTGTGGTGTACTTAGAGGTTCCCGGACGACGACGGTCGAGATCGTGCTGCATGTCGGCTTCTGTCAGCGCCAACCCCGGTGGGCAACCATCAACGATGCAGCCCAGCGCCAGACCATGGCTTTCGCCAAAGGTGGTGACGCGAAAAACTTGTCCAATTGTGTTGCCTGCCATGACTTCCCCTGTAACTTTGCTTCTGGCTTTTTGTAATCATTGAATAGTGCAAAGTTGCGCAGGGGAATGCAAGCAGAATCGGCGTTGAGCCGTTACTGGTCTTTCTTAGACTTCCATTTTTTAATGCCTGGCGATGTCGACTCATGACCTGAACGGTCCGGGCGGCCGCCTTTACCCGCTTGCCCGCCGGATTTTTTATCGTGCGGACGCTGCGGTGATTTGCCCGGTTTGCCGCCCGGACGACGACGCTCGACCTCGCCTTTACCTTTATAGGTTTTATACCTAACCGGCGCTTCCTGCTCACTCTGCTGGCGGGCATCGTACAGTTTAGCGTCTGTGGCTTTGCTGATGGCCTGCCCCTGGCTGTCGACCCGCGACGCTTCTTCTGTCTTACTCGACAGCGCCAGTAAACGGTGAATCTCGGCCATTTCATCATCGGTCAGATAGCGCCATTTACCGTTTGTCAGACCGTCAATGGTGATATTCATGATGCGAACGCGGCGAAGTTTATACACTTCAAAGCCCAGCGCTTCACACATACGACGGATCTGGCGGTTAAGGCCCTGCGTCAGCACAATACGAAAGGAATAAGTGGTTTCCTTGGTAACTTTACAAGGCAGAGTGACGGTATCGAGAATCTCAACACCGGAGGCCATTTTGGCCAGAAACGCCTCGGTCACCGGTTTATCCACCCGCACTACATATTCTTTTTCGTGCGAGTTACCAGCGCGGAGGATTTTGTTGACGATATCACCGTCATTGGTCATGAAAATCAGACCATCAGACGCCTTATCCAGTCGGCCGATCGGGAAAATACGTTTGCGGTGGCCAATGAAGTCAACAATATTGCCTTCAACATGCCTCTCCGTGGTGCAGGTGATCCCGGCGGGCTTGTTCAGCGCAATATAGACAGGCTGCTCTTTGCTGCGTAGCGGTTTGTCATCCACCAGCACTTCATCGTTCGGGCCGACTTTCACCCCCATTTCTGGCTGCTGGCCGTTAATCAGCACCCGGCCTTGCTCAATCAGTTTGTCGGCTTCCCGGCGCGAGCAGTAACCTGTGTCACTGATAAATTTATTCAGGCGAACCAGACTGGTGTCTGAGGATGGTGCGTCATTACGAGACTGAGGTTTATTTTCTGGCATGATGATCTTCTTCATTGTGCGTTTCACAACGCGTTCGGAAGCAGGGATTTTACCTAATGTCTGTTTAAATAGAAATCTGTGAAGCGGATAAGGGAATGCAGAGCATATACAGAATATGCTACAACCCCCTTATAAAATTCAGAAACGTGTTGATAATCAATGTTTAAGTTACCCTCCATATTAATGTTGTCCTGTTTACCCCTAACTGTCTTCGCTAATCCGCACGATGTCTCCCCGTTTGTCATCTCTGCAAATCCAACCTTTTACCTTTATGGAGGAACAGGGACGCTGGGATTCGATGCCAAAAAAAGTACTGGGATCAGTATTGATAAACAGCATAATTTTACAGCTGGTATCGGCCATGATTTTTCGCCCTATATTGCTCTGGAAGGTAGTTATCAGTACCTGCTTACTGAGATAGAAACGGCTGAGTTAAGAGCCTCACAAGTCGGTCTGAGCCTGATACCTTCGACCGGAGAGCTGGGGAACTCACGGCTGAAGCTGTTTGCCCGGCTTGCAGTTAATTTGACAGACGTCGAATGTAAGGGATGCTCAGCTGATTTCTCGGAAAACGGCCTGACTTTTGATGCCGGCTTGGGGGTTCAGTGGGATATTAATCACCGATTCCAGCTCAGAGGCGAATATATCAGCAGTATTGAACAAAGCTCGCTGAACAAGACATTTAAAGAGTTTGAGCTGGACGGATTCCAGCTCTCGCTCGGTTATCGTTACTGATCAGCCATCAAACTGGTTTGGCTTGAACCTATCGGCCCGGAGCAGACATTATGGATTCCCGCCTGCGCGGGAATCCATAACATTTTGATTTACAATCAATTACTTTTATTTTAAATCCTCCAGTGGCAACTCACCATGGCTGCGGCGTCCGACATAATCATGTTCCAGGGCTTTTTGCAGTTGTGCCGCGACATGGCCCGGTGACTGAGTTTTCGCGCACACCAGACGATACATGGCCGGGATCACGAACAAAGTCACCAAAGTCGCAAACGCCATGCCGAAGAACACCACGGTACCGACCGAAATGCGGCTTTCATAACCTGCACCGCTCGACAGCAGCAGCGGTAAGGCACCAAACAAGGTGGTGAATGCCGTCATCAGAATCGGGCGTAAACGCCGTGCTGAGGCATCGACAATGGCCTGCTCAAAGGCGATGCCTTTATCCCTGAGCTGGTTGGCAAATTCCACAATCAGGATGCCGTTCTTGGTTACCATACCAATCAGCATGATCATGCCGATCTGACTGTAGATATTCAGGCTCTGCCCCATCAGGATCAGTCCCAGCAAGCCGCCGAAGATCCCCAGCGGAACAGTCAGCATCACCACCATAGGGTTGATGAAGCTTTCGAACTGTGCCGCCAGCACCAGATAAGCCACCAGCAATGCCAGACCGAAGATCATCGCCATACTGCTCTGATTCTCGCGGAAATCCTTCGATTCGCCACCATAGTCGATCACAATATCACTCGGCAACATAGATAAAGCTTGCTCATCCATAAAATCCAGCGCTTCACCCAAGGTATGGCCGGGCAGTAAGTTGGCGGTAATGGTGATCGACTTCTGCTTTTCGTTATGGCTCAGCTTGCGGGCCGCCGCCACTTCTTCGACTTTCGCCACACTGTTGAGCGACACCAGCTCGCCGTTCCTGGCACGAACGTAAATCCGGCTCAGATCCATCGCATTGTTAAAACTGTTTTCATCACCGCGCAGATACACATCGTATTCCTCGCCGCGCTCGACAAAGGTGGTTTCACTGCGCCCGCCCAGCATGACTTCCAGCGTTTCTGCGATATCCGACTGCGGAATGCCCAGCTCGGCCGCCCGGGGACGATCAACCGTCACCACCAGCTCCGGGGTGGTTTCGGCGTAATCTATGTCCACGCCGTCCATCATGCCGCTGCCCTGAGCGACATCTTTCAGTTTGGTGGCCCAGGCGAACAGCTCGTCGTAATCGGCACCATTGAGGATAAACTGCATCGGCTCGGACGAGCCGCCCCTAAATCCCGGCATGAAGGGCCAGACACGGATATCCGGAATGCCCTGCAGGGCTTTGCGGATCACCCCGAGTGCCTGGGTCGCGCTGACATCGCGATCTTCCCAGTCTTCCAGCTGCATGATCACAAAACCGGTCTGATCCCCGGCCCGGCCGCCAAAGGCCGGGGTCTGGATACTGACAGAGCGGATCAGCCCTTTGCCCACCATGGGCAACAAGCGCTGCTCAACCTGCTCGATATTACCGACCATGCGGTTATAGCTGGTCGCTTCCGCGCCGCGGACAAAGGCAAAGATGACCCCTCTGTCTTCAGAGGGCGCAAGCTGGCTCGGGACCATTTTAAACAGCCAGACACTGGCGCCTACCACAGCGACAATCAACAAAGGTGCCGCCCAGCGCCAGCGCACGGCCTGAGTGACGGCTTTGCGGTACACAGCCTCCAGTGCAGCAAACTGACGGTCGACAAAGCGGTTAAACGGCCCGGGTTTGACATTGGCTTTGAGCAGCTTACTGCCCAGCACCGGGCTTAAGGTCAGTGCCACCAGGGAGGAGAACAGCACAGACATCGCCAGCAGCACGGAAAATTCAGTAAACAGCGGTCCCACCATGCCATCCATAAAACCGATAGGCAGGAAGACCATTACCAGTACCAGTGTGGTGGCAATTACGGCAAACCCGACCTCTCGGGTGCCTTTAAAAGCGGCCAGCAAAGGTGGCTCGCCCCTTTCGATATGGTGATAGATGTTTTCGACCACCACTATGGCATCATCCACCACCAGGCCGATAGCCAGAATCAGGGCCATCAGGGTCAGCAGGTTGATGGAAAAACCGAGATAGTAAGCGGCCATAAAGGCGGAAATCAGCGACACCGGCACAGTGACGGCCGGGATCAGGGTCGCCCGTGCCTGACCGATAAAGACATACAGCACCAGCACCACCAGCGCGCCTGTGATCAGCAAGGTGTTGTAAACCTCGTTGATCGAGCGTTCAATAAAGATGGTCGAGTCATAATCCACCGCCAGCTGAGTACCGTCCGGCAGAAAACGCTGTAATCGGTCCACTTCTTTTTGTACCGCATCGGCGGCTTGCAGCGGGTTGGCGTCTGACATCGGCACTATACCCAAGCTCAGGCTCGATACACCATTGCTCTTGAAGGTGGCATCTTCGTTTTGCGCACCTATGGCCACGTCGGCAACATCTTTGAGGTAAATCGGCGTGCCGTCTTCGGCCTGCCGCACCATCAGGTACGAGAAATCTTCTGCGGTGCGGTACAAACGGGCGGTGCGCACCGACATGGTGGTCGCATCGTTACGCACTTCGCCGCCCGGCAGCTCAACGTTCTCATCACGCAGGGCGTCGATAATATCTGTGGTGGTCACGCCGCGCCCTGCCATCTGCTCAGGCAACAGGCGGACATACATGACTTTGTACAGCGCGCCGGTCAGTTGCACCGAGCTGACACCATTGATCAGGCTGAACCTGTCGGTTAGCACCCGATCGGCGTAGTCCGTCAGCTGCGAGCGATCCATCTCGCTCGACGTCAGATTGATATAGATAGCGGCTTCGCCTGATCCGTCATCTTTGGAGACAATCGGCTCATCCGCACCATCGGGCAGACTGCGGCGGGCACGGGAAACGGCGTCACGTACGTCGCTGACCCCTTCGGTCAGGTTCCAGCCCATTTCGAACTCGACGCTGATCCGCGAGCTGCCGTTACGGGTGGTCGAGGTAATGCTTTCAATGCCGCTGATGCCCGACAGCTCGTCTTCCAGCACAGTAGTGACTCGGCTTTCCATAATGGTTGCCGATGCCCCTTCGTACGAGGTGCCGATACTGATCACCGGATTTTCCACATCGGGCATTTCCCGGACCGGCAGCTTGCTGAATGACACCAGACCGAATACCACCAGCAGCACGCTCAGCACAATAGCAACCACCGGGCGTTTTACTGCAACGTCAGATAACCACATCAGGCATTATCTCCTGCTTGCACCACACTGGCCGCTTTGGTCTCAGACGGGTTGCCAAGACTGACGTCCTGCACGGCCAGACCGTCGCGCATATTGACCAGCCCCTGAACCACAATGCGATCACCGATCTGAATGCCTGATTCGATCACCACTTCGTTTTTCACTCTGGCGCCCAGTGTCACTTCAGTTCGGTGTGCAATGCCTTTGGCATCAACAAGGTAAACAAAACGCTTGGTGCCGGAATATTCCAGCGCCTGAACCGGAATAATCGCGGCCTGCTGCGGGGTAAAGTCCAACGCTGCCGCCATCAGCATGCCGGGTTTGAGCTTGCCGCTGGCATTGTCAAACGAGACGCGCACCCGGATGTTGAGTGATTCAGCCTGAACCCGTGAGTCAATGGCCTGAATCGTGCCGTGAAAGGTGTCGTCCGGCCATGCCTGACTTTTGGCCTGTACCGCCATGCCGGGTGCCAGTTTTGACAGGTATTGCTCAGGCACCTGGACGTCGAGGCGCATGGTTGACAGATCATCGAGCGTAAACAGCTCACTGCCTACCGTCACGGTATGGCCTGTACTGAAATCAATCAGACCAACGGTGCCGGTAAACGGCGCACGGATCTGGTGATCATCCAGCTCGGCTTTGGCCGCATCAAGACGGGCTTTGGCGATACTCACGCTCGCCTGCTGCGCAATCAGTTCGGTCTGGGTCAGGGCGCCGCGCTTCACCAGCCGCTGATATTCGGTATATTTACGCTTTTCGTCGTCATAATAGGCTTTTGCTTCGTCGTAAGCGGCCTTGGGTTTGGCGTTATCGAGCTGAACCAGTAACTGCCCCTGGGTCACTTTCCGCTCGGTATCCACCACAATGCGATCCACCTTGGCGGCCACTTCAGTAGCAATGGTCACTGAACGCTGGGCGGCCAATTTGCCCACCAGAGAGACAGAGCTGACTACTTGGTGTGAGGTCACTTCGCCTGTCGCCACCGGCACGCTGCGGCCAGGTTTGGGCTGGCTGGCGGCTTGGGCAGCATGAGACTGCTGCTGAAAATAGAAATAGCCCCCGCCGGCCAGGGATGCCGCTACCACAACGGCCAAAACAACTTTCTTCATGCTAACGCATCCTGTTCTTTGTTATGGGCTAATCATATCTGACCCACAGAATAATCGGGGTAAAGAAATGTAAAGCTAAGCAAGTTTTCCTCACAAAAAAGCACAAACCGTAGACGTAACTTGCAAAACGACGAAAAATCCAGCAAGCAACGATGAATATTCAGAAAAAGGGTTTACAGTCTTCACCTGTTTGCTATTATCCGCACCGCACTTGTGGAGGGGTTCCCGAGTGGCCAAAGGGATCAGACTGTAAATCTGACGGCTCCGCCTTCGAAGGTTCGAATCCTTCTCCCTCCACCATCTTTCAAGCCAGCGCATCGCGCTGGCTTTTTTTATTCCTCTCTTTTTCTTTCTCTTCGTCGCAAGCCCTGCACAATTCTCACTTTTGCGACTTTATGCTTTCTTGCCCTCCAATCACTACATAGCACAATTTTTCACCACAAAAACCGACTACACTCAGTCTATCTAAAGTGTGACTGCCGCCACATTTGCATGCAGTTGCATCCTGGTTGCTCTGAGGACATAGGATGGCTACCCGATTGCACACCATGAGCCTTGCTCCCCCGCCCTGGCATAAGCTGAAAGTCTTGCTGGTCGACGATCAGCCCAGCGCCCAAAGCCTGATGAAAGGGGTACTGGTGCAGATTGGCCTGCGTCACATTGACACCGCCGCCAACTACCGCGAAGCCATCAACCATTGCCAGCGCTCAGCCTACCATCTGCTGCTGGTCGATTTTCACCTGGATAACACCCTGACAGGCAGCGAATTACTGACCCTGCTGCGGAAAAAACAGCTGCTCAGTGCCGATTGCGGGATAGTAATTTTTTCGGCAGACACCAGTGCACGAGTGGTGCTGAATGCGCTGGCGGTCGAACCGGATGCCTTTGTCACTTTACCGCTGCCGCTCAACACACTGCAGCAAAAGCTGAGCCACGCATGGCGCAACAGTCAAGCCCGGCTGCCTGTGTATAAGCAGCTGAGCGAGCATGGTCTGGATCAGGGGATCCGGCACTGTAAACAGCAACTGCTGCAGCATGGTCCGGATTACCAGCTGGAAGGCCTGCTGCTCGATATGCTGATGGAGAAAAAAGACTGGGCGCTGGCCCGCCGTTATATCAGGCTATTTCAGAGCTATCATCCCTCAATCAAAGTCACGCTGGCAGAAGCCAAGGTTGAGCACCAGTGTGGTGATTCAGCCAAAGCCCTGCAGCTGCTGACACACCTGATCGGGAAACACCCACTGTGTCTTGAGGCGATGGATTTGCTGGCAAACTACCAGGCCGGGCAAGGGCAGCCGCTGCAGGCACTTGCCACAGCCCAGCGGGCACTGAAACTGTCTCCCTCAGCCAGTCACAGGGCCCTGACAGTTGCGCAGCTGGCTGCCAAGTGCCAACAACCAGATGCATTCGCTCAGGCCGGGCTCTCGCTGGCCACCCATTTACCGATTATTGATGTTGGCTGGATTATCTGCCTGGCCGAATTCAGTGCCAGCTTCGAGCAATTGTATTTCAGTCTGGATGATCAGCGCGCCCGCCGTCAGCTCCACCAGACGCTGAACCAGATAGCCCAGCGCGCGCATCACAGATTACTGCCCGCGCAGCGCCCTTTTCTTTATTGCTTCAAGCAGTTACTGAGTGCCCGATTGCTGCTGGCGCAAGGCAAAACTCTGAAAGCCAAACGCCGTCTGCTGCTCGGCTTATCCGGCTATTTTGAACGCCTCAATAAGCTGCCGTCAGTGATTCTGGCCGATGCGCTGCCGCTGCTGTTACAACTCGGCGAAACCCGTTTGATTGCAGATATCTGCCAGGTACTCAAACACAGAGACAGCTTTGACGGTCACAGCCAGTTGAGGCTGCAGGCATTGCGGGAAAATACTCACGCTTTTGACGCATTGCGCTGGCTGGAGTCCACCTTCAAACGCGCTCAGGCCATTCGCCACTCGCAGCCATCCCAGGCGCTGTTTCATTTTGATGCCATCATTCACGACTATCCGCTTTGCAGCGAAGCGCATCTGGGACGTCTGGATTGCCTGCTCAGGCTGCAGGCACCAGGCCTGGCAGCCAATATCCGTCCCAGCCTGCTTGCCGTCAGCATGATGCCTCTGCCTGATGCGCTGGCCCAGTGGCGCTGCGAGATACTGAGCCAAATGCGCGCTGGCAGACAATCCGATCCGGCTGCCGGCGGTTTGTCTGTGCCACTGCCTTACTCGGTGAATCGGGACTTGCCGCCGGTCCGCATTGAGATCTGGGCGCCATTGCTCCATTAGGAGGGCATCAGGACGTCAGCTTGAATCTGCCCCTGTCGTGCGGCGAATCCAGATCCAGCTCTGGCCCCTGAGGTACCACGCCGGTTGGATTGATCATCTGATGGCTGAAATAGTAATGGCGCTTGATGTGGTAAAAATCGACCGTTTCAGCCACACCCGGCACCTGATACAGTTCTTTCAGGTAGCCCTGTAAATTCGGATAATCGGCAATGCGCTGCTTATTACACTTAAAATGGCCCACGTACACGGCATCAAAGCGGATCAGCGTGGTAAACAGCCGCCAGTCGGCCTCAGTCAGCCTGTTGCCGGTTAAATACCTGTGATTGGCGAGATGCGCATCGACTTTATCCAACGCTGTAAACAACTCAGAAAAGGCCGTGCTGTAAGCCTCCTGAGTGGTGGCGAAGCCGCACCGGTACACACCGTTATTGATCGACGGATAAATAAACGCATTCCACAGCTCAATGTCGGCCTGGGCCGACTGGGGATAGTAATCATCCTGGTTGCCGGTGATCCCGTTGAAAGCACTGTTCAGCATGCGGATAATTTCTGAGGATTCATTGCTGACGATGGTTTGGGTTTCTTTGTCCCACAACACAGGCACTGTTACCCGGCCGGTATAATCGGGTTTGGCTTTGGCATACAGCTGGTGCATAAAGTCAAAGCCGTACAAAGGTTCCGGCTGCGCAAACTCCCAGCCGTGCTCCAGCATGTCCGGGCTGACCACAGTGACCCCGATATGCGGCTCCAGCCCTTTCAGGGTGCGGAATATCAAGGTCCGGTGCGCCCAGGGGCAGGCCAGTGAGACATAAAGGTGATAGCGGCCGGATTCCGCCTTAAAGCCTTGCTGGCCCTGTGGTCCCTGACGGCCGTCCGCCGTTAACCAGTGGCGAAAGCCGGCATCTTCACGCACGAATTCACCGTCGCTTTTATCTGTGTCGTACCACACATCGTGCCACACACCTTTGATCAGTTTGCCCATACTCGCCTCACCGTTGATTTTCACTTGCCTTCATTATAGGAAAGCCAGTGTCATCAGTCGGCGCAGAAAATCCGGTAAAGATCATCAAGATATTCGAACAGCTCAGCGCTGGCCTTACGCTATCACAAGCAACTGTGCTAGGATTGCTTCATTCTAAACCCTGACAATACAGAATCATCAAATGAAAGTTATTTCTTTTAATATCAATGGATTAAGAGCAAGACTCCATCAACTGCAAGCGGTAATCGATAAACACCAGCCGGATGTGATCGGCTTGCAGGAAATCAAAGTGCATGACGAGGCTTTTCCGCTGGAAGACGTAGAAGCCATGGGCTACAAGGTCTACCACCACGGCCAGAAAGCCCATTACGGTGTTGCGCTGCTGTGCAAGCAGGAACCGGTTCATGTACGCAAAGGGTTTCCGACCGATGATGAAGAAGCCCAGCGCCGGATGATTATGGCCACTTTTGAGCAAGAAGACGGTAAAACCGTGACTGTGCTGAACGGCTACTTCCCTCAGGGTGAAAACATCAATCACGAAACCAAGTTTCCGGCCAAGGAAAAGTTTTATGCTGATCTGATGACCTACCTCAATACCCATCACAGCAGCGATGAAGAGCTGGTGGTCATGGGCGATATCAATATCAGCCCCATTGATCTGGACATCGGCATTGGCCCGCAGAACGCCAAACGCTGGCTGCAAACCGGTAAATGCTCCTTCCAGCCAATTGAGCGCGAATGGCTGAAAACCCTGATGGACTGGGGGTTTGTCGATACCTTCCGTCAGCTTCATCCCACCGCGGATGACAAATTCTCATGGTTTGACTATCGCTCCAAAGGCTTTGATGACAACCGCGGCCTGCGCATTGATGTAGTTCTGGCGACCCCGTCGCTGGCGGCCCGCTGCCAGGAAGCCGGTATTGATTACGAACTGCGCGGTATCGAAAAGCCGTCTGATCACGCACCTATCTGGTCTGTTTTCAAATAATCACCGCCATAAATCCACTGCCAGCCCCCTTCATCCGGGGCTGGGTTTGACGAGGTTTGAATAAATGAAACTCTTTGTTTTCGATCACTGCCCGTATTGCATTAAAGCCATGATGGTGGCCGGGCTGAACAAAGCCAATGTTGAGCTGGTTTTCTTGCAAAACCATGATGTGCAGGCGCGTATCGATAAAGTGGGTGCCAACATGGTGCCTATTCTGCAAAAACCTGACGGCAGCTATATGGCAGAAAGCCTGGATATTGCCCGCTACCTTGACGAGCAGGACGGTCAGCCTCTGCTGGCGAAGGCCCAGCATGAGGCACGCATTGCCGAGTGGTACGACGCTGCCCGGCCTTTCAGCAGCCGTTTAGTGTATCCGCGCTGGCTGATGATTGACCTGCCTGAGTTTCAGTGCCAGGAAGCCAAAGACTGGTTTGAGAGCAATAAATCAGCCATGATCGAACAAAGCTTTGATGACGCCTTTGCGCAGACAGCGCAATATCTCAGTGGTATGGAAGCGGTGCTGGCTCAGCTCGACTGGCTGACCCTGCCTTCCGAGCGCGGCAATGTGCTCAGCTATGACGATGTCAATCTGTTCCCGACCTTAAGAAACCTGACTGTGGTTAAAGGACTGACTTTCCCTTCCCGGGTGCGCCAGTACCTTGATCAAGTCGCCACCCTGACTGGCATCAGCCTGTACGATGCAGTGGCGGTGTAGGTGTAGGTGTAATTGCTGATTTCGCCATGCAATAAGATGCCATAAACAACTAAGCCAAGGCATCTGCCTTGGCTTAGTGTCTGAAGCGTGAAGAGATCCTATCAGCTCAACGCTTTCATGTGGCGCAGGAATCGCCCTTCAAGCTTACGGAAAGCCCAGATCACAGTGAACGTCAGCACCATGTAACACAGTCCTGCAAACAGGTAGGATTCAAAAGGTGCGTAATAGCGGGAGTTCACGATCCGGGCCGCACCGGTCAAATCCACAATGGTCACGATACCGGCGACCGCCGAGCCGTGAATCATGAAGATCACTTCATTACTGTATGCCGGTAAGGCGCGGCGCAGCGAGCTTGGCAAAATAATCCGGCTGAATGCCTGCCAGTGGCTCATACCGTACGCTTTCGCCGCTTCCACTTCCCCTTTTGGCATACTGTTAATGGAACCCCGGACGATTTCTGCCGTATAAGCGGCGGTATTGAGCACAAAGGATACCAGGGCACAGAACCAGGCTTCTTCCCAGAGCGTGCCTTGTACATTTAACAGCTGGCTCATGCCGTAATAAATCAGATACAGCTGTACCAGCAGCGGCGTACCACGGAAGAAGTAAATGTACGCCCAGGCGGGCCCTGAAATCAGCGGATTCTTGCTGTTTCGTGCCACACCGATAGGAATGGAAATCACCAGACCAATGGCAAGTGCCAGCGCCACCATCCACAGTGTGGTGTAAAAACCTTGCAGATACAGCGGCCAGCTATCAGTCAGAATACTAAAGTCCATCTCTTACCTCGTATGGATACTGAACCGACGCTCTGCCCACTTCAGTACCGAAGTGGAAAGCGAGGTAAACACAAGAAACAACACGGCAATTGCCATGTAGAAGGTAAAAGGCATCTGAGTCGTACCGGCGGCCAGGGCCCCCTTACGCACCATGTCATCCAGGCCGATGATAGAGACCAGTGCTGTGGTTTTCAGCAACACCAGCCAGTTATTGCCAAAGCCCGGTAAGGCATGGCGGATCATTTGCGGCAACAGGACACGGCGAAACGACATCGCACTGCTCATGCCATAGGCTTTGGCGGCTTCCAGCTCACCTTTGTCCACCGCCATAATGGCACCGCGGAAGGTTTCAGCCATATAGGCACCGAAGATAAAGCCAATGGTCAGTATACCCGCGATAAAGGGGCTGACTTCGATATAGTCAGGAAGATAGGCCGTCCATTCATGGCTGGGATCTGATGACGCAAAATAATTGTTCAGCCACTCATTGATGCCATACAAACTGTTGTTCAGCAGTACCTGACCGCCAAAGAAGATCAGCATCATGAGTACCAGATCAGGAATACCGCGGATGACAGTGGTGTAAGTGGTCGCCGTTAAGCGGGCCAGACGATAACGTGACAATTTTGCCAGCGCACCTATCATGCCCAAGACCATCGCCAGTACCAAAGACAGCAAAGCAACCTGCAAGGTTACCCACGCGCCTTCGATCAACGACCATTCGTATCCTTTTAAATCTAACAAGGGGTCACTCCTTTAAACTGCAAAGAGTCAGCGACAGATAGTAAAAGTGCCGAGCCACCCTCGACCCGGCACTCTCATTCGTCTCATCACATCGCTCGTACACCGGGAGACATATTGATGTCTCTGAGTCTACTGTCAGCGATTAGTCACCGTATACGTCGTAAGAGAAGTACTTAGATGCCAGTTGCTGATAGACGCCTTTTTCGCGCAGCGACAAGATGGCTTTATCCAGTTTCTCGGTCAGATCTTTATCCTGCTTACGGGTTGCAATCCCGAAGCCTTCACCGAACCACTTAGGATCGGTCAGAGAAGGACCGATGAACTCATACCCTTCGCCGCCGTCTTTGTTCAGCAGACCTTCTTCCAGCGCCGAAGCATCACCCAGTACGGTGGCGATACGGCCGGCTTTCAGATCCAGGTAAGCATCATCAAAAGAGCCGTAGCGGACGATCTCAACAGAATCACCATAGTTGTCGGTCAGGTATTTATCGTGCGTCGTTGCACGCTGAACACCAATTTTGACGCCTTTCAGGCCTTCTTTGCTGAAGTCAATCTGTGTGCCTTTCTTGGCCACATATTTATTGGGGATCAGAGCGTATTTGCCAGTGAAATCCACTTTCTTTTTACGCTCTTCCGTGATCGACATAGCGGCAATGATGGCATCGTATTTACGCGCCAGCAGAGACGGGATAATACCGTCCCAGTCCTGGGCGACGATCTTACATTTTGCTTGCAGTTCTTCACACAGCGCATTGGCCATGTCGACGTCAAAACCTTTCAGTTCACCGCTTGGCTCGGTCCAGCTGAATGGAGGATAGGCGCCTTCGATACCGAAACGAATTTCTTTCCACTCTTTCGCTTGAACTGAGGTGGCCCCCAGAGCTGAAACGACGGCGGCAGCCAAAATCCATTTTTTCATTGTCTTACTCCTGTTGTATTTGCATCCACCCCGTTTGTGAGTAAGGGATGGTTGTAAACCGCTGAAACAGCGAAGTTGTTAATTATCGGGCTTGAGTAAAACTCACATCCCTATTTTAGTAAATGGAGGAAATAAATTGTTTTAATCTTTCTGAATCCGGGTTCTGGAACAGCTTTTCAGGATGCCCCTGCTCTTCAACCAGCCCCTGGTGTAAGAACATCACCTGATTTGACACATCGCGGGCAAACGCCATTTCGTGTGTCACCACCAGCATGGTGCGTCCTTCCTGGGCCAGATCCTGCATGACGCCCAATACTTCACCGACCAGCTCAGGGTCAAGGGCGGAGGTAGGCTCGTCAAACAGCATGACTTCGGGGTCTACCGCCAGTGCGCGTGCAATGGCAGCCCGTTGCTGCTGACCACCGGAGAGGTGACCCGGGTAATAATGGCGTCTGTCGTACAGACCCACTTTCTTCAGTAAGGCTTCGGCTTTTTCAATGGCTTCCGCTTTAGGTACACCGAGGACATGAACAGGTGCTTCGATCACATTTCCCAGTACAGTCATGTGTGACCAGAGATTAAAGCCTTGAAAAACCATGGCCAGGCGGGAGCGAATGCGCTGCACCTGACGATCATCGACAGGCAGGAATTCACCCCGGCGATTGTTCTTCATTTTGATCAGTTCGCCATTGACCCAAATTTCACCCTGAGTTGGCGTTTCCAACAGGTTAATACAGCGAAGAAATGTACTTTTACCTGAACCAGAAGAGCCAATGATAGAGATGACATCCCCGCAATGTGCAGTGAGCGAAATCCCTTTCAATACTTCATTCTGGCCAAAAGATTTATGTAAATCCTTTACTTCAAGCGCTACTGCTTCTGTCATGCGCTTTGTCTCCTGTTGCTTGTCAAACCCAAATACTGCACCAGAAACGAATGATGCAAATGTGGCTGAATGCGCTGAATACTGTCGGCTAAAGTCTTTATGCATGATAGTGAAAGTTCGCACCACATCACTATTAACACTACACCAACATTAGCAGAACGATATTAGTTACCCATTGTTATTGCTGGTAACTCATCACTAATACACGCCACGGATAACTTTATCTTTTTATCAAGCCAGTTAGTGACGCTACCATTCATCCTGCTCCTCTCGGTAATCCGACAGTGAGATAGTCTGTTTTCGCAGCCCTTTGACGAAGGTATCACCACGAACTTTGCTTGACAACATTTTGTTAACTTTCGGATTTTAGCATTATAAGATGGAAAAATCGCATATTTAATCAATGAAACACTGCAAACGATTATTTAATAAGCGCAATAGATTCTCACTATTTTAGTATAAAAAATCAGTTTCATACATCCGGCCGAATTATCCGCTGCAAGCGATAAAAAGAATAAACATCAGAGGCAGCTAAATAAAAGCGCGGCAGGGAGTCTTCTGAATTTGCGGGTGAAAATGGCAACGGTTTTGATTGCACCAGGATGTAATCGATATCGGGCTATTAACAGAATAAGAATCCTCCTGTAGCCAATCATTCCTTCTGTTTACCTCAGCAAAATGAAAGTGGGCAAACATGCAGAATGAGTAACTGATAATGTGCTTTACGCTAATTATAAAATTCGTCATAACATGACGAGGCTTGCAGAAATTGAATTTGTTCCTCACGTGAAAATGGCCGCAGAGGACACGAATAGGGCGTTTTTCTGCGCCGTATCCTGTCCGCTCCCCTTCCTTTTGCCTCATCAAGACTGAAATTTACGTAACAAAATTACACAAAACCCCAAAATCACCTCCACAACCTCAATAAAAACGGCTTTTTACGTAGTATTCCTTCAAACAAGGAGCTTGGATGATCAGGATCAACTTTTCATCGGATCCCGGGGAGTAAACTGTCTTCATTATCAGTAATTGATACCAGAACATAAATCCGCACTGGATTGAGGCCATACCCCCGGTGCAGAACACAAGAATTATAAACTTGTAGAACGAGGCCCTTATGTCATCAAACCTTCAATTCGGTGACGTTCAAACCGAGGTGGACCCCGAGCGTTATTCGGCCCATCACAAACCCGCCAGCCGCTTTTCCAGCCGCTCCCGGTATCTTGATCATGAACTTCAGATCCTGAATCCGCGCCGGTGGGCACTGAACCTGCCCGGCCGAGATTTCCGTTTTGAGTGGGAAGATCTGGTGCCCGCGATAGCCGGTACTATCGGCATTATTGCGATGTATTCAGCCGTGATGTCTTCTTATGCCGCGGCTTACGGACTTGGCCCGGATTTCGTGGTTGAGAACGTCAGGGTAGAGATGCTGGTATCGGCATCGCTGTTTTGTATTCTGGTATCCGGTTTTCTGAACCCGCGCGCCAATCTGGCGGGCAATCATGGTCCGATGATCCCCATGATCGGCATGATTGCCGCCGCCGGCGGTCACCCGCTGGCGCTGGCTATTTTGCTGGGCGGTTTCGGCCTGGCGCTCAGCCTGTGTAAAGGCGGCTCCCGACTGGTCAAGCTCACCAGTGACGGTGTGGCTGGCGGGCTGTTGATTTTCCTGGGCTTTGTCGGCTCCAGCGGCCAGATAAAAAGCCTGCTGAGCTGGGGCAGCGACATCAACATGGGCTATGTCGCTACTTTCATCCTCTTTGTCTCTATTGTGCTTTATGCCTTTCTGGCCCGAATCGGCAAGCGCTGGCTGGCGATTCCTGTCTGCGCAGTGACTGGCGGCATCATCGCCGCCATCATGGGCGCCCCGTTCGAGTTCCATACCACACCCGGTCTGCCCAATCTGAACCCGGCCTATTGGTGGGGATCGACTGAAACCGGCTGGAAGCTGGGCATGCCGACCGTGGAGCACTTCATTGCGTCGCTGCCGTTTGCCCTGCTGGCCGTTGCCATGTGGTCGCCCGACTTTCTTGGTCACCGCATTTTTCAGGAAATGAACTACCCTGAAAAAGCCGAGAAAGCCCTGATGGATGTCGATGACACCATGACCGGCTGCTCGGTTCGCCAGATAGTCGGCGCGGCATTTGGCGGCGGTAATGTCACCTCGTCCTGGGGGACGTATATGATCCCTGCCGCCATCGCCAAACGCCCGATTCCGGCCGGTGCCATTTTGCTGGGCAGCATATGCATCATTGTGGCTATTATCGGCTACCCTATGGATATTGCGATCTGGCCGCCGGTGATGACAATTGCCCTGCTGGCCGGTGTGTTCCTGCCGCTGCTGGAGGCCGGGATGCAGATGGTCAAAGATGCCAAATCCAGCCAGTCGGCGGGGATCTGTATCTTCGCATCCATGGCGGTGAACCCTGTGTTCGGCTGGGCTGTCACTATGCTGCTGGATAACAACGGTCTTATTGGCGACAAAGAGCGGCCGAATCACCTGACACTGGCTGACCGCATCATCATCCCGGGCCTGACACTGCTTGTGTGCCTGGGAGCCATGCTGGCGGTCGGCATGATTCCGGGTATCCCTGCACTGCTTGGATAAACGGGAAAAATCGTACGTTCCGACCTATCAGTGCGGTAAATCAAAAAGCCGCACTGACAGAGATGATACAAATTGCACAGGCTGCAGACTCATTGCAGTACTTGCAGACATTTTCTACTGACGAAAACAGGTAGGTATAATATGGCAGATCAATTTGCTACGGCTTGGGAAGGCTTCAAGGCCGGTGAATGGCAAAGCGAAGTCAACGTCCGTGACTTCATCCAGAAAAACTACATCCCTTTCGAGGGCAATGAAGACTTTCTGGTCAGTGAGGGCACTGCGGCAACCCAGAAGCTCTGGGCTAAAGTGATGGAAGGCATCAAACAGGAAAACGCCACGCACTCTCCTGTTGATTTCGATACGTCAATCATTTCTACCATCACCGCACACGATGCGGGCTATATCGACAAATCACTGGAAACCATCGTCGGTCTGCAAACGGACGCCCCGCTGAAACGGGCTATCATTCCTAACGGCGGCATCCGTATGGTCGAGAGTTCCTGTAAGGCTTACGACCGCGAGCTGGATCCTCAGGTCAAGAAAATCTTCACTGAGTACCGCAAAACCCACAACCAGGGGGTGTTCGATATTTACACCCCTGACATCATGAAATGCCGTAAGTCAGGCGTACTGACCGGTCTGCCCGATGCCTACGGCCGCGGCCGCATCATAGGCGACTACCGCCGTGTGGCCCTGTACGGTATTGACTATCTGATGCAGGACAAACTGGCTCAGTTTACCTCGCTGCAAGCGCGTTTCGAGCAAGGCGAAGATCTGCAGATGACCATGCAGTTGCGCGAGGAAATCGCTGATCAGCACCATGCACTGGCGCAGATGAAAGAAATGGCCGCCAAATACGGTTACGACATTTCGCGTCCTGCCGAAACCGCGCAAGAAGCCATTCAGTGGACTTACTTCGGCTATCTGGCGGCGGTGAAGTCGCAAAACGGGGCGGCGATGTCACTGGGTCGTACCTCGACCTTCCTTGACATCTATATGGAGCGGGATCTGGCGGCCGGTAAGATCAGCGAAGAGCAAGCACAGGAAATGATTGACCACTTCGTGATGAAACTGCGCATGGTGCGTTTCCTGCGCACGCCTGACTACGATGAACTCTTCTCCGGCGATCCGATCTGGGCGACAGAGTCCATTGGTGGTATGGGGGTTGACGGCCGGACACTGGTGTCGAAAACCAGCTTCCGCTTCCTCAATACCCTCTACACCATGGGGCCAAGCCCGGAGCCGAACATCACTGTGCTCTGGTCTGATCGCCTGCCGGAAGGCTTTAAGAAATTCTGCGCCAAAGTGTCTATCGATACCTCGTCTATCCAGTATGAGAACGATGATCTGATGCGTCCGGATTTCAATTCAGACGATTACGCCATTGCCTGCTGTGTCTCACCTATGGTGGTCGGTAAGCATATGCAGTTCTTCGGCGCCCGGGCCAACCTGGCAAAAACCCTGTTGTACTCCATCAACGGCGGTGTGGATGAAAAACTGAAGCTGCAGGTCGGCCCGAAAGCCGCCCCGATGACGGATGAGGTGCTGGACTATGACAAAGTGATGGCCAGTCTGGATTCTTTGATGGACTGGCTGGCGACACAGTACGTCACCGCGCTGAATGCCATTCACTTTATGCATGACAAATACAGCTACGAAGCGGCATTGATGGCACTGCACGACAGAGACGTGCGTCGCACCATGGCCTGTGGTATTGCCGGCCTGTCGGTGGCGGCTGACTCCCTGTCTGCCATCAAGTATGCCACAGTGAAACCGGTGCGCGATGAAGACGGCATTGCCACTGACTTTGAAATCGACGGCGACTATCCGAAATTCGGTAATAACGATGCCCGTGTCGATGACATCGCCTGCGATCTGGTCGAACGCTTTATGAATAAGATCCGTAAGCTGAAAACCTATCGCGATGCCATTCCGACTCAGTCTATTCTGACCATCACCTCCAACGTGGTGTACGGCAAGAAAACCGGTAACACCCCGGACGGTCGCCGTGCCGGTCAGCCCTTCGCACCGGGTGCCAACCCGATGCACGGTCGCGATGAAAAAGGCGCGGTAGCCTCGCTGACATCAGTGGGTAAACTGCCGTTCGCGCACGCCAAAGACGGTATCTCTTATACCTTCTCTATCGTGCCCAATGCCCTGGGTAAATCGGACGATACCCGCCGCGCCAATCTGGCCGGTCTGATGGACGGTTATTTCCACCACGATGCCGGTATTGAAGGCGGCCAGCACCTGAACGTCAATGTGCTGAACCGGGAGACACTGGAAGATGCCGTGAAACATCCGGAGAAATACCCGCAGCTTACCATACGGGTATCCGGTTATGCGGTACGCTTCAACTCACTGACGACAGAGCAGCAACAGGACGTGATTGCACGTACCTTTACTGAGTCGCTGTAACCCTTGCCGGGCAGTAACGGCCCGGCACTGCACTTTCCCCGCGGCTTGCAAGAGTCGCGGGGATTATACTTAAACAGCCATGCAATTTTTTATCTGGGAGCGCCACGTTATGACAGTAAAAGGCCGTATTCACTCCTTTGAGTCCTGCGGTACTGTGGATGGCCCGGGCATACGCTTCATCGTGTTTATGCAAGGTTGCCTGCTGCGATGCCAGTACTGCCACAACCGCGATACCTGGGATCTGGAAGGCGGACGTGAAATCACAGTGGATGAGCTGATGAAAGAAGCCCTCTCTTATCGCCATTTCATGACAGCCTCAGGTGGCGGTGTTACCGCATCCGGTGGTGAGGCGATATTACAGCCAGAATTCATTCGCGACTTTTTCCGGGCGGCCAAAGCCGAGAACATCCATACCTGTCTCGATACCAACGGTTATGTCCGTAAACATACCCCTGTGATTGATGAGCTGCTGGATGCGACGGATCTTGTGATGCTGGATCTCAAACAAATCGACGATGAAATTCACCATGATTTGGTGGGCGTGCCCAATAAGCGCATTCTCGACTTCGCCCGTTATCTGCACCAGATAGGCCAGAAAACCTGGATTCGTCATGTCGTAGTACCCGGTTTTACCGACAATGACACCTCTGCCCATCAGTTGGGAGAATTCATTAAGGATATGGACAATATCGAGAAAATCGAACTGCTCCCCTACCACCAGCTCGGCGCGCACAAATGGGAAGCCATGGGGTATGACTATCCGCTGGAAGGGGTCAAACCGCCGTCAAAAGCGGTGATGGACAAGGTAAAAGCTATCCTTTCGCAATATCATCCCAATGTGATGTATTGATCCCTCCGGGATTCCGGCCAGTTGGATGCCCGTGCAGGTCTACTTATCCCGCTGGTAAATATAATCCCGTTCATAAAAGGTTCTCACCCACTCAGGTTTGTACACCACCAGCAAGGTGGTCGACATGCCATTGAGCAGCGCTTCAGGAAACAACAGCAAGGGAATGAGCAATAAATAGTTATCGACGATATATTGCCAGCTGTATTCTCCTTCGAGCCAGATCCAGCTTCCTGTCAGCAGCATATGGACCACCTGCGACAGGGCGCCGTTAAAAAATGCCGCGACAAAAATATAAATAAAAAGATGCCGGGTCAGGTAACGGTAACTCAGCAAGAAAACCCAATAACTGATCAGTACGGGCACCACCACGCTGGTCAGATTCACCAGCCCCAGATCCTGCCAGTCCTGAATACCGAAGGCCGCTAACAGCAAGCCAGGCACCGCCGCTATCCATATGGCGATTCGCCAGCCATGCGTCAGGGTCAGCACGGTCAAGGCCAGAAAATGGACTTTCAGCCCGTCGACCAGTCCGGCCCGCAGGCTCCATAACAAAAAGAGTACCACCACAGTCCCGGAGACCAGGTGCTGATAGTCTTTCTGGTGTTTGAACTTGGGATAGAATTCTCGCGGATAAGAAAAAAACAGCACGACCAGCCATACGGCCCAGCCAACCCAGGGAAGCATTGTCATTGCCAGCATCCTTGCATTGTATTCACCCCATCGAATCACATTTCGTCCCGGCCAGTGTAACGCAAATACCGTCGGTTTTTCTGTAAACTCGGCCGCAAACCCGGCTCAGATCAAAGCCGCCCGATAACTTGCTGCTATGCTGTAACCAGTAAAATTATTGCAGGATACCCCTATGGAAATGACACATGCACAACGTCTCATTTTGGCTAATCAATATCGCCTGATGGCGCAGCTCGATCCCGAGCATGCCGGCAAGTTTCAGCGTCTGCAAACCATAGTTGAGCGCGGATACGGGCTGCAGCTCAGGGAGCTGGATAAAGACTTCGGGGCGATCTCAGAAGATGAATGTAAAGAAATTCTGCAAGTGATGGAAATGCACCATGCTATGCAAGAATCCTGCAAACAGTTAAACCAAGCCGAGCAGAACCGGATTGATACTCGCCGTCTGACATTCCTGGGTTATGATGCCGCCAGTGAACCCCAGCAAATGCATTATGTTCGCTTTCTGACAGCGGTAGAAAGTCTTTATCCGCATTTCCTGCCTTCAGAGCACAGTTTTAACAGCCATGTGCCGATGCAGAGTAAATATCGCCGCATGCTGGGTGTGTGGCAACAGTGCCCTCGCCAATATCATCTCTCCGCCACCGAGATACAGCAGATACTGGGTGCCTGACAGATAAGCCTGGATGACAAAAAATGTCTCCCGCATCGCGGCCTCGATATGATTCGGGCCGCCTTCCCCCCTGAGCCATCCCTGTCTCCCTCTGACACAACAGCAAGCCGTCCTATTGCTGACATATCTTTTTTACAATTTCCCCATTGGCGAAATCCGCTGTTCTGATAAATTTGCGCAGGTTATCGTAAAGTGACTGATGATTGGGTCACGATTGGCACATTTTATGGCATGGAAAGTATTAAAGAGCTAGCCGACCATAATTTCAGCCATGATAATCGACTTTTTACTGTTCCCCACTGACCCTTACTTGTATATAAGCGCGTAACGCAATATCTGTTCTATCTGCCACCCGCAAACGGTGAGTAAAGGTGGAAAGCAAGGAATGAATCAGGCTACGTAAGGAAGGATTCTTTGTCATGTTATACCGGCTTCTGATCGTATTATTACTGGCGGCTTTCCCCCTGCACGCCAGTGAAAAAAAGCAGCTGGTGATTCTGACCACCTTCGACCCTGCCCTGCTGAACAGCAGCATTGAGATTTTTGAACAGCAGCATGCTGGTTTGGATGTCATTATTCTGCAGCGCCGGGAAAGTGAAGGGCTGGCGCTGCTGGCGCTGCCGGATCATGGCGTGAATGTGGTGCTTTCCTCTTCCCGGCGTTTGTTTCAGCCACTGGCCGACCGCCATTCTCTGGTGCCGGTTGCCGAACTGACCGATGAACACAGCCAGCTCGATTCAGACTACATTGCCGTTCTGGGGTACTCGGGCTGCGGCATCATATGGAACCAGCGTTATATCGACAGGAACGCGCTGCCTGTTCCGGCGCGCTGGGAGTCCCTCATTGCCCCTGTCTACCACAGCCATCTGGTCATGAGCAGCCCCTCCCGCTCTGCAACCACACACCTGATGGTGGAAAGCCTGCTGCAGCGTTACGACTGGGATCAAGGCTGGCGGTTGCTTTTACAGCTGGGGGGCAACCTGAATGCCATTTCAGCCAACAGCCGGCGCGCGACCGATCTCGTCGCCAGCGGGCAGTCTGGCATAGGTTTGGTGATCGACAGTTATGCCAAAGAGCAGCAAGATCATTTCCCGTTTATTCATTTTCAGTATCAGCCCGACAGCATTGTTCTGCCGAGCTATATCGCCGCACTGGACAGGAAACCGTCTGATCAGCTGGGTATTGAGTTCGTGCGGTTTATGCTGTCAGCGTCCTCGCAGGCACGCATCGAACAGTCCCCCATTTACAAGCATCGCCGAGCGAAGCTGCCAAGCACAGATACAGCGGCTTTCACTGTCGATACCGGGTTAATGGAAGAGCGGGCGGTAGCTGTACAGCAACTCTTTGATATCAGCATCAGCCAACAGCAGCCCCTGCTGAACTATGCCTGGCAGCTGATCCATAAAATCCGGTTACTGCCGGACCTGACGCCTCAGCAAACCGAGCAGCTGGCACAATCCGTTGAGCTGGCTTCAACCACAGTGATCAGCGCCGAGCAAGCTGCTACTGAGGGATTTTTGTCGCTGCAGGATCCTGTGCGTCACCCGGCTTCTGCCCGAACCGTCGGGCTCTGGCAAGAACAGATGAGCCGGCAATTACAGCAATCCATTCGTTTATCCCAAGACATACTCATGTCGTATAAACAGGAGCTGTGATGCTAAAGCGCAAAACGATCGGAAACCGCCTGATTAGCGCCATCAGCCTGATGGCATTCCTGAGTATAGGCGTCAGCCTCATCGCACTGGTTACCTGGGAAAATCTCGATGATCAGATAGATGCCATTGTCAGTAAAAACCTGCCGACACTCAGGGCCAGCTATCATCTGGAACGCAGCACGGCGGCGCTGAAAGACAGCCTGCATCATATCGGGGGCAATCAGGATCCGGCCCGGCACGCTGAGCTGAAACAACAAATTCAGCTCGAAGCCGAAAGGATCACCCACTCCATTGCCAACACAGCGAGCCTGTCTTCCTATCCGGCGCTGAAAATTGAACACGCCAGCTTGCTCAAAGACATAGAGACGTACAGCAATTTGCTGAGCAAGCGGTCGACCTTGCTGCTGGCGCTGGCGCAATCGGAAAGCCGGATCAGCTGGCTGCACCAAAAAGTGGTGGATGAGCTTGCCCCCATTCGCCAGGAAGTGGAATGGCAGTTAACGCGTACCACACCCCATCATCTGGATAGCGACACCATACGGGAAACAGTGAACGAGTTTTCTCTCATTCAGTCCATCACAGTCAAAGAGAGTGAGCTGTATCAGCTGGTGCAGGAAATGTTTCATCAGAGTGAGAACCGGGACATCGCCAACGCTTTTCACTACATTGGCTTTCAAACCCAGCAACTGAAAACCATGAGCGATTCCCTCAGCCACTACCCCTCGACGCTGGCGTTCCGGCAGCAGCTCAACGACATGATCAGCCAGGTTGAGCCCAATGGCCCGGTGGCAATGCAACTGAGCGTGCTGTCTGCACTGGAGAAAACAATCCGAAGTTATGACAAACGCATCAACAACCGTCTGATTTATCAGGAGGATTTGATCCAGGCTATGGTTGACCAGGCGGATTCCTCTCTGCTTGCTCTCAACGATCACACCCGCCAGTCTGTCATCATCAGCAGCTACATACTGCTTGGCGTGGTACTGCTGGCCATTACCCTGTCCGTCTTTCTGTCTGTCTATCTGGTCAGCCGCGGCATTGTCGCGCGTTTGAATCAACTCAGCCAGGATCTGTATGCCGTGGCACACGGCGATCTCAATGCCAGAATTCAGGTTGATGGCGATGATGAAATTGGCCTGCTGGGCGACAGTCTGCGTCAATTCCGCCAGCAAATGCTGGAAATGCAGCGATCCAATGCACTGAACCTGATCAATAACACTCAGGCCAGTATCATCACCTGTGATTTATCCGGCATCGTAGAATCGGTCAATCCCAGTGCGTTATCGCTGTTTGATGCCGAAGCTATCCCGGACAACCAGACTATCTGGGCGCTGTTTAACCGCGCAATGGAACCCCGCCTGAAACGCCTGTTCCTGCCCAGCAGCCCTTTGCAGTCCAATGGCGCCTGTAACCTCACCATCAAACAGACACATTCAAGCGAGCCGCGCTATCTTCGTCTGGACTTTCGCCTGTTCAAGCAGGGGCAGGAAGCCAAAGTCATCATCACTGTGACAGACATTACCGAACAGGAAAGCGCGGCCCGCTGGCTGGAAAACATGGTGCAGGAAAAAACCGAGTCACTGACCAAGCGAAACCGGCAGCTGAAAGCCGAAATCGAAGACAGAAAGCGTATTGAGGAAGATTTACGGGCCACACAGGATGAACTGATCCAGGCGGCAAAAATGGCGGTGGTCGGGCAAACCATGACCTCGCTGGCGCACGAGCTGAACCAGCCGCTGTCGGCCATGACCACCCATATCTTTGCCACGCGGATGGCCGTGGATAAAAACAACCTCACTCAGCTTGCAGCCAGCCTGGACAAAATGGACAGTCTGACTGAACGCATGGCCCGTATCATTGCCAGCCTGCGCAATTTCGCGAAAAAACAATCGGCCAACAGAATGCTTCAGGCCGTTGATATTCAAGAGTCGATCAATCACGCCCAGCAACTGATAGAAAGCAGGCTGAAAGTTCAGCAAACCAATCTGATCAGCAGAATAAACAGCCCGTTTCAGGTCATCGCCGATCCCGTTCAGCTGGAACAAGTGCTGGTTAACCTGTTCATCAATAGCTGTGATGCGGTGGCAGGCAGTGATACCAGAGACATTTACGTGGAACTGCTTAATCACTCTGCTGAACGCCCGACATTCAGTTTGGCCATTTGTGATACCGGCCCGGGTTTTGCGAGAGACATTATTGAAAAACTGTTCACTCCCTTTACCACCACTAAAGATGTGGGCCTGGGACTGGGGCTGAACATTTGCCGTTCCATCATGAACCGCTTGAACGGCGATATTTTCCTTGCTTCCACCTTGCAAGGAGGCGCAATGGTTGTTTTGGAGTTAAAAAAATATGACGATTAGCGATAACATTGAAGTACTGATCATTGATGACGATCAGGATGTTGCCGATGCTTACCAGCACCTGCTGGAAGTAGCTGGTTATCAGACCCGGACAGCCACAGATCCGTTGCAGGCCCTGACCTTACTTCACAAAGAATGGCCCGGCGTGGTGATTACCGATATGTATATGCCAGGTATGAACGGAAAAGAGGTACTGCATCGCATTAAATCACTGGATAGCACCCTGCCTGTGATATTAATCACCGGCCATGGCGACATTCCTATGGCGGTGGACGCCTTGCAAAACGGGGCTGCCGACTTCCTGCAAAAGCCTCTACAGCCCGCAGCGCTGATCGCACTGCTGGACAAGCACCTGCCAAAACGAAAACAGCAGATTGAACACCGTAAAAGGCTCAGGCAAACAGCCTGCGATGTGCTGCTGGGCGACAGCCCGCTGATAGTCAAGCTCCGCCATCAGATTGCCGCAGCGGAGAACAATGACAAAGATGCCCTGATTGAAGGAGAAGCCGGAACGGGGCGCCATACCCTGGCCCGTTTGCTGCATGCCGACACGAATACGGGCAAAGGCCCGTTTATAAAATTGTGCGGCAGTAAAGTAGAACGCACTTCTGATTTGCAACGGGCAATGCTCAATGCCCGCGAGGGCAGTCTCTGCATCAATAACCTGCCCGCTATGCCGACCGACGCACAGCACTGGTTATGCCGCTTTCTCCTTGAACAGGAGCGCCTGGCTAAAAGAGAAGTGCGCGTATTGGCGCTCGTTGAAGGCACAGCGGAGCAAGCGGTCGAAAAAGAAACCTTAGTGCCTGAGCTGTTTTATTTTCTCAGCCAGGCGCGGTTTGTCATTCCGCCACTAAGACAAAGGGCAAGCGATATCACACTGCTGTTCAGATACTTTCTGGAGGCCAGCTGCCAGAAACTGAATAAACCCGTTCCTGTGGTGGATAAAGCCTATATCACAACACTGAACCGGCACACCTGGGAAGGTAACGTGCTGGAATTACGCAACGTGGCAGAGCTCTACGCGATTGGGATCGTCAAACTCACCGGGCAAGAGCGGACCAAATCGCTGGATCAAATGAGCAGCCCGCTGGATGATCTGATAGATGACTATGAAAAGCAGGTGATTGAAGATGCCCTGTACCTTTTCGGCGGCAGAATTAATGAAGTATCCACTTACCTGCAGATCCCGCGTAAAAAGCTCTATCTGAGAATGAAAAAGCACAACCTGGATAAAGCCGATTACAAAGCCGGATAATCCCTGCGCTAAAACAACAAAGGCCGGAGCATGCTCCAGCCTTTTTATTGTCGGTTATTGCGAGATACTTAGAACTCGTAACGAATACCCAGCTGGTAGAAGTCTTCGTCAGCAGCACCGCCGAAAGAACCGTTTTCACCGTCACGGAAGACATAGCTGGTGAACAGAGAAGAACGGCTGTTCAGGTGATACTGAGCTTCCAGCGTGGTGTCTTTCAGCTCTAACTCGTCACCGTCGGTGTTTTCCAGGTTGCGGTAGCCTGCACGCAGTGTCCAGTCGGTGTTCAGATCATAGATGGCAACCACTTCCCACACTTCATCTTTACTCTTGCTTGGACCGCCGGCATCCACTTCGTCTTCAGAGTACTCTGCACCGAAAGTGAAAGCATTGATGCTATAGGTAGCACCCACACCCCAGAAGTTATACTCATTACCGTCTTTGTCTTCGCTGTACTGATACGCCAGCACAGGCGCCAGGCGTCCGCCCTGACCCAGATCCAGCGTATAGCGCAGCGCGGCGTTCATACCGTTATCCAGTGAATTACCGAACGCGTTTTTATCATTGTTACCAAAAATATAGCCAAGAGAGAAGTCTAAGCCATTGATGCTGTTCTGGTATTGCAAAGTCGCATCCTGACGGAAGACCTGTACTGCGGTACCATCAACCAGCTCTGCCTGACGGGCTGCGGCGATATCCGACAAGGCAAACACATCAACGATATCGGTAAACATGATCAGACCAGAAGCCACACGGCCACCGGTCACTTTACCCATTTCTTTACCGTCGATACCGGCCCAGACATAACGAGGGGACAGGCTATCGTTGTCAGCACCAGAGTTTTCAGCTTCTGCGGCATTGACCTGGTACTCGGCCCAGCCAATCACGGAAAACTGATCATTAATTGGCTGAGAGCCACCTAGGCCAAGACGCGCATCAAATTCACCGTTGGTGTCGCCATCATCGGTTTGTTTGTCTGTAATGTTGTAGCCAAGACGGCCGTAAAGATTCACTTCACTACCATCTTCGCCTTGATAGATATTCGCCGCGTAGCTTGCGCCGCTGGCAAACACACTGGAGATAATCGCCGCTGCTAGTGTTTTTTTCATTTTGGTTTCCTTGAGTATGTGTTCTGAGTGACCACAACGCTGATGGCACTCATAAGCGCAAAAAGCAGGTTAGGTTGCTGAGCCAGACACAGGGAAAAGGCAACCAAAGCCTGATGCCGGCATCATAAAATGCATAACCCAATCCAAGCATAGAGCAGAGGTTCACTTTATGCGCAACCAGAGTATCCTTTCTCCCTGAATAAGCCCTTAATAAAACTGTGTATATGGGTTATTGATTAATTAGGATATTTTTCTGCGAGAAAGATCACCTTTTGTCTTTAACTATTGGGCTTATTACTAAGACCGCCGGATCTTTCCCTGCGCTTCTATGCCATACCCAAACAGGTTACAATCCTTTGTTTTCAGCGTTGGTGCTTTCTTATGTCCTATCAATGTCCTTTATGCCATCAGCCTCTTCATCATCAGCAACATCAATGGCGTTGCCAAAATAACCATCAGTTTGATCAGGCAAAGGAAGGATATGTCAACTTAATGCCTGTTCATCATAAAAGCTCAAAAAATCCTGGCGATAACAAAGAGATGATGCAGGCAAGAAGACAATTTCTTGAAGCCAATCACTACCGCTTGATGAGAGATCATGTCAGTAAACTGCTGGCTGAGCACCTGCCGGAGAACAGCGAAAAAGTGCTGGATATCGGGTGTGGTGAAGGCTATTACACCTCATCCTTTACGGCTCTGAGCGCCAGCCACCCCAGCCTGGAAGTGCACGGACTGGACATTTCCAAAGTGGCCGTGCGCTATGCCGCCAAACGCTATCCCGATTGCCACTTCTGCGTGGCATCCAGTCACAGACTGCCGTTCGCCGACCAGAGTCTGGATGCCATGGTGCGCATCTATGCGCCATGCAAAGCAGAAGAAATTGTCCGTACGCTGAAACCCGGCGCGATTTTATTAACAGTGACACCCGCTCCGCGGCACTTGTATCAACTGAAAGCGCTCATTTATGACGATGTCAGGCTTCATGATACTCAACCTGAAAGTCTGCCGGGTATGTCCTTGGTGCAGGAAGAACAGCTGCATTACACCATGAGCTTAAATGGCAGTGAAGCGACGGCACTGATGCAGATGACACCGTTTGCGTGGAAGACCAGTGAGGCTGTCTGGCAGCACCTGGCGCAGCAACAGGCATTCAGCTGCGAGGCCGATTTCACCCTGCGTGTTTACCAGAAATCCGCAGCGGAGAATGATTCAGAACCGGATAGTTGCAACTAATTCTCATTTCTATTGAGTCTGTTGCCAGTCTTCATTATCATACCGCCCATGACATAACCCCCTGAAGCTATCATACTGATTCTTAATACAAGCTCAGTGAAACATGCTTCAGACAAAGGATGGAACACATGAAGACTGGCTACGCTATGGCATTCGCCGCCCTGCTGAGTGGCTGCGCCACACAGCCAACGTCAAGTACGACAACTGCTGCAACGCCCCCAACCTTATACGATTACACCATTCGTTCTCCATCCGGGGCTGAACTGACAGAACAAGCCCTGGCGAGTGCGCTGTCGGATGCGGATATCGTACTGGTCGGTGAATGGCACAGTCATCCTGGCACTCACCTGCTGCAAGCCCGGCTGCTGGCGGCCCTGTATGCCAATAACCCCAAACTGGCTTTGTCCATGGAGCAGTTTACCCGCGACAAACAGCAGGTCGTCGACCAGTTCCTTCACGGCGAAATCGGTGAACAGGTACTGATCAAGCAGGGCAACGCCTGGCCGAATTATGAATCCGATTACCGTCCCCTGGTCGACTTTGCACGCCAGCAAAAGCTTGATGTGATCGCCGCCAATGCGCCGAAATCCATCGTCCGCTGTGTCGGCCGTTACGGGGCCGATTACCTGAATCGACTTCCTGTCACTGAGCGTCAATGGGTAGCCCAGTCACTTACACTGAGAAATGACAAATATAAAGAAAAATTCACTGAGTCTATGCATCATGGTGATCCTGCCCAGTCTGAACGACAATTTGCTGCTCAGACCAGTTGGGACGACACCATGGCTGAAAGCATGGTCAACTACCTGCAAGCCCACCCGGGCCACCAGATCATGCACGTCGCCGGGCGCTTTCACACCGCAGAAGGACTCGGCACGGCATCGCGTATTTTGTCGCGCAATCCGGCATTGAAAGTGGTGATGGTCACCCCGGTCACCGCCGACAACCCTGTCGCCGCCGATGCACCGGATTTTCAGGTTGAGGTCATGCCTCTGCCGCCCCGTTATATTCAGCAAGCCAATATGAAAGCGGCTTTTGCCCATATCGGCAAGCGCAACGATACACTTCAATGTATTGGTGAATAACACCTTTTTCCTGCCAGGGCAGTCTGTGCAGACTGCCTTCCACCCGCTTATCTTTACTTTGCCCAGATTCAGCACCCACCAGAGAATTGTTCATAATTTATTCAATGGTGCAGCCGAATTCGCTCCTGCTGAGTCATAGCTCATCATGCTCACAAAAATACCAATAAAAAACATGACTCTGATTTTCACCGCTATTGTATAGTTTTCAACCTAAGCTACACATAAAACACAATACAAGATTTCAACAAACCAACGTTTAGCAGGTACTTCACCCCATCCAATGTTACAGTGTTGTTAATTTTTGGATGTTCTTTCTTTTCTCATTGCGCTAAAACATTATGCCAATGATGGGTGTTTCTGATGGCACAGCTCGCCGGCCCATCTCTGTCATCACACCAGTACAAGGATTGCATATTATGAAGGGAAACAAATTGCTTTCGGCAGCCTGCATCGCTGCGGCGTTAGCCCTAACGGCGACACCAACCTTAGCCGAAATGGCCAAAGTTGCTGTGTCTCAGATCGTTGAACACCCGGCGCTGGACGCCACTCGCCAGGGTCTGCTTGATGGCCTGAAAGCCAAAGGCTACGAAGAAGGCAAGAATCTGGAATTCTCCTATCAGACCGCTCAGGGTAACCCTGCGATTGCAGTGCAAATCGCCAAGCAGTTTGTCGGTGAACAACCGGATGTCCTGGTGGGTATTGCAACACCAACAGCACAGGCACTGGCTGCAGCCACCCGTTCTATTCCCGTCGTTTTTACTGCAGTCACCGATCCTGTTGGCGCCAAACTGGTGCGTAATGTTGATAAGCCCGAGCGCAACGTCACCGGCCTGTCTGATTTATCCCCTGTCGCACAGCACGTTGCACTGGTGAAAGAAATTCTGCCAGATGCCAAACGTATTGGTGTCGTTTACAACCCAGGCGAAGCCAATGCCGTCGCACTGGTTGATTTACTGCGTAAAGCCGCCAAAGAACAAGGCATGGAAGTGGTAGAAGGGACAGCCCTGAAAAGTGCTGATGTGCAGTCAGCAGCGCAAATCGTCGCCTCAAAAGCTGACGCGCTCTACGCCCCCACAGATAACACTGTGGCCAGTGCCGTTGAAGGCTTAGTCAATGCCGGTAACCAGGCAGGTATTCCTGTTATCGGCGCCTCTACGACCTACATTGAAAGTGGGGCGCTGGCGGCACTGGGCTTCGACTATTATCAGGTGGGTGTTCAGACCGCTGACTATGTGGATGCGTTGCTCAAAGGCAAGAAAGTCTCTGAACTGCCGGTAAAAGTTGCTGTGGGTTCAGATCTGGCTCTGAACCAGAAAGCTGCCACCAAACTGAACATCACCTTCCCTCAGGCTCTGGTTGACCGCGCGACCTCTATCGCCAAGTAACCTTACCTCTCTATCGGGCACCGGCGTTCCGGCCGGTGCCAGCAAGGAATAAGGAGTTGTAGATGTCTTTCTTTGCTTTGATCGGTACCTTAGAAATCGGCTTGGTTTACGGCTTGGTTGCTCTGGGGGTTTACCTGACCTTTCGGGTACTGGACTTTCCTGATCTGTCTGTCGATGGCAGTTTTCCAATGGGCGCCGCCGTGGCAGCAACAGCCATAGTGGCTGGTGTGAATCCGTGGATGGCAACCATGCTGGCCATTCTGGCCGGCGGTATGTGTGGCCTGGTGACAGCCTTTCTGGCAGTACGTTGCGGTATTTTGCACTTACTGGCCAGTATTCTGACTATGATTGCGGCTTTCTCTATCAATATCCGCATTATGGGCCGGCCCAACCTGGCCTTGCTGGGTGACGATACTATCCTGACCCCATTCGAAAATTTTGCCTTTGAAACCGGCCTGGATGCGGGCCTGGTTCGCCTGGCTGTGGTGCTGGCTCTGGTAATATTCAGCGGCTGGTTCGTGACCCGACTGCTGGCCAGTGACTTCGGCCTCGGCCTGCGCGCTACCGGCGTAAACAGCCGTATGGTGAGCGCACAAGGCGGCAGTACGGCGTTGTATACCTATTTTGGCCTGGCGCTGTCGAATGCCTTTGTCGGCTTCTCCGGCGCTCTGTTCGCGCAAACCAATAACTTTGCCGATGTCACTTCGGGTGTGGGCACGATAGTGGTGGGTCTGGCAGCGGTTATTCTGGGTCAGACACTGATCCCGGGCCGCAAGATCTGGGTGGCCGTTGTCGCTGTGATTTTAGGCTCAGTACTCTACCGGCTGGCCGTTGCGTTTGCCCTGAGCAGTGGCATGTTTGGCCTGCAGGCTTCGGATCTGAATCTGATCACTGCGGTACTGGTCGCCCTTGCCCTGATTGCGCCTAAGATGAAACGCAATTTTCAGCGAAAAAAGAAGCAAACCGTCGCAGCAAAGAAGCTCGCGTAAGCCGGAAAAGAAGGTAGTAACACTATGATTGAACTCAGTAATATCCGCGTTACCTTCAATGAAGGCACCATTCTGGAAAATCAGGCCCTGCGCGGGGTTAACCTGACAGTGCCGGAGCGCCAGTTTGTCACTGTTATCGGCTCAAACGGTGCCGGTAAATCGACCCTGCTCGGTGCTGTCAGCGGTGAAACACCTATGTCAGACGGCAAGGTGGTCATTAATGGTGTCGACGTGACCAGCAAAGCCGTGCACGAGCGGGCGCAATATGCTGCCCGGGTGTTTCAGGATCCGCTGGCCGGCACCTGTGCTTCACTCACCATAGAAGAGAACATGGCGTTAGCCGTCCAGCGTGGCAGCCGCCGCACCTGGAAGCTGGCGTTATCTTCCGAGCGCCGTAAGCTGTTTCAGGAGCGCATCAGCATTCTGGGGCTGGGACTGGAAGATCGGCTGAGCGACAGCATTGGTTTGCTGTCCGGCGGCCAGCGTCAGGCTGTCAGTCTGGTCATGGCAACGCTGGCAGACAGTAAACTCTTGCTGCTGGACGAGCATACCGCCGCGCTCGATCCGCGTATGGCCGCTTTCGTACTGGAGCTGACCAAACGGGTAGTCGAAGAATTCGACCTGACCGTCCTGATGGTCACCCACTCGATGAAAGATGCGCTGGCATACGGCGATCGTACCGTGATGCTGCACCAGGGCAATATAGTGCTGGATGTGGCAGGACAGGAACGCGCTGATATGGACGTGAAGCACTTGCTCGACATGTTCAGTAAAGTGCGTGGCGAAGAGCTGGCCGACGACAGCCTGCTGCTGGGCTGATTGCGATACCCAGTTTTCAATAAGACCTGCAAAAGGCGGCTCATCCCGCCTTTTTTATTGCTCGCTTTTTTATTGCTCTGATGCTGCTTTTTGTAATACCGCCCCTTCATAACCCCCGAGCTCAAGGTAATTCATCGGCTCGCTGGTGGTGCCGTCGTAAAAGATCCGGATATAGGTGCCCGGCAGGGAAATGCGCATCGGTTTCGCTTCCAGAAAGCGGCTCTGCCCCGCTTGCTGAACCGCCCGGTACAGCACCAGCCCATGCTCATAGCGGCGGGCAATCACCCCCTCTGCGGGCTGTTTGCCAAACCAGCCAGTGCGGTACAGCCAGAACCAGTGAGCAGGCGCGACCTTGTAGCTGCCCAGCACAGAACCGCGGCTGTCACCACTGAGCGGCTCAGCCTGCCACCAGACAGGCTTATACCCTTTGGGTGCGGATACCGGCTCGCCGAGATCCACCTTGAGCATGGCCGTTGGCTGATACACCCAGTTTTTGGGCAGCCCTGGCCGGTACCAGTCCCGCATACTGGTATTGGTGCTGTCAACGCTCAGGCTGTCGCCCCAGTTGTGATAGTAAGTCTGGCCCGGCAAATTAAACAGGTAATAGAGTGCAAGCCCGGTTTCGACATCCTGATGCCAGGCCCTTTCATCTCCCGGATGAAGATAACTGTGGCCATCACGCATCGACACCATCAGCACACTCTTGGCACCTTCGGCACTCAGCGCAAAATGTTGCCAGCTTTGCTGAACACGGGCCAACCCCATCGCCGGTGTTAGAAAGCGAGGGCGGACCCAGAGATCAACCTGGGAGCGCAATGGCGCGGAGACTGTCTCATCGGGCCATAATGCCAGTCCGGAAGTAGAAACGCCCAGAAGGGCAGGATCGAGCTGTTGTTTTAACTGACCCAGAAAATCAACCAATTGTGCCAAATACCGCTCTTCTGCTTCCGGGGTGCCGGCCTGTAATGACAGTTCCAGGATCTGACCACCGCTCACTACCGGCAGAATATCAGCCCCGAGCAAGGGCCTCAGACGAGGGGTATAACCGCCATCTGCCGCCATCTGCCGCCAATGATAGCGATACCAGTTGATCAGTTGGGCGCGAATGGAAGAGTCAGAGAGGTTAGTCCGAAAGGTGCAGACGCCGCCTTGCAGCCGGCCGGTCAGCAATACCCGGGCCTGATACGCAAACCGGGCGCTGGCCAAGGGGTTCAGCCGCTGCTGATATTCCGCGTCGCTGAGTTGCCCGTTACTGTCTGTGTCGTTCACCGGATCCCAGCCCGGAATGGTCAGGGTATCCGCTGTCCGGCTCAGCCAGGGTTTGGCTTCCAGCAGGCGGTCTAATTCCAGGTTTGTAGCGCTGAGTGACAGCCGGGTATCTTGCGCAAAATGCAGGAATGCACTTTCCGGATCCTGTCCATTTGCGCTGGCCTGCTGCGCCAGCCAGCGCTGCTGCTCATCGGGTTCACAAGGCAGGCTTTGGGCGTGAAAAGGTAGCAGTACTGTGCCCGTTTCATTCAGCGCGGCCGATTGCCAGTTACCCAGCACCAGATCGGCATGGCGGAACTCCCAGCGCGTCACCGCTTCGGCAGAATCAAACCTTGAGGTCGCCAGCGGTTCTTCCCATCCGCCTGGTGTCAGCCAGGCACTGCCTGTCGACGGGTACACCTGCGCGCGGGCAGCACCGGCCAGCATCAGTAGAACGACAAGGATCAGGTTCACTCTGTGCATCTTATTCTCCCAGGATCCTCTCCCCGGTTCAGCTTAAGGATAGTGTCAATCGCACAGTGACGTTGGGTTAAAAATTGGACAAAAAAAACCGTGCAGCTTGCACGGTTTGAGGGTTTTACCTGCTGTGATTCGCGGCTACCAGCCCATCCAGTGACCCACGCCCCACAGGGTGATCATGGCCATAAAGCCAGCGAGGATGTCATCGATCATGATGCCCAGACCGCCGTGGACATTTTTATCCAGCCAGCTGATCGGCCAGGGTTTTACCATGTCGAAAAAGCGAAATAAGATAAAACCGCTGACGACCCAGGGCAGACTCATAGGCGGGGCAACAGCCATGGTGATCCAGAAGCCGACAAACTCATCCCACACTATGCTGCCATGGTCGTGCACACCCATATCCTGGGCGGTATTGCGACAAATCAGCACTCCAATCACAGCCGCCGCCAGCGTAATGCCGATATAAGCCGCATAAGGTAGCTGGGCCAGCAGGTAATAGAGCGGGACAGATGCCAGTGTACCGACAGTTCCCGGCACCACAGGAGACAAACCGCTGCCAAATCCCGTGGCCAGAAAATGCCAGGGATTAGTTAATTTGATATAAAGTTTGGGATCTCGCACTACTTACCCCGAAAAATGATCGTATCCACGCAGCTGCCAGTCCAGTTGCAGCCCGTTTCGCTCAAGCACGACATGGCTGCCGGGCCGGATCTGACCTATACAGGTCGCTTTCACCCCGGTATGAGACAGAGCAACATCCAAGGTACCACGGTTATGGGCTGGCACGGTGAAGCACAGCTCGTACTCCTCGCCACTTGTCAGCGCCATCTTGATGGCTGCATCCCGGTCGCCGCCACAAAATGCCACCAGCTCGGATGACAATGGCAGGTTATCGACATCTATCACCGCCCCTACCTGAGAGCGGGTCAGGATATGGCCCAGATCAGCAATCAGACCATCGGAGATATCCAGCGCTGAAGACGCTATGCCCCGCAATGCCTGACCGGCCAGCACCCGCGGCTGAGGCTGATAGTGGCGATGAAGAAGATGTTCAGCTAGCGCAGCATCAATATGCTTTGCCTGCTCCAGCAACACCGCCAGCCCTGCCGCACTGTCGCCAAGACAGCCAGTGACATAAATCCAGTCCCCGGAACCTGCCCCGTGCCGCGTCAGCGCTTGTCCGTGAGGCACAAAGCCCTGAATGGTCAGCGTCAGGCTCAATGGGCCTTTGGTGGTATCCCCGCCAATCAGCTGTACCTGATAGTAATCGGCCATCTCAAAAAAGCCATCACAGAACCGGGCTAGCCAGGCTTCATCGGCTTCCGGCAGAGTCAGCGCCAGAGATACCCAGGCAGGTGTGGCGCCCATGGCCGCTAAATCACTTAAGTTCGCAGCCAGGGCTTTTTTAGCCAGCAGCGCGGGATCCATACCGGGCAGGAAATGGTTACCACAGACCAGTGAGTCGGTACTGACCGCCAGGTGGCTACCTGCAGGTGCCTCAAGCAAGGCGCAGTCGTCACCGATGGCCAGCGTCACATCCCGGCGCTGAACCGGCTGGCGGGCAAAATAACGGGCTATCAAATCAAATTCATTACTAGCCATAAGAGGTCAAGTCGGTTTGCTGAAACTCAGAAAAAAGGCCAGCAGAGCTGGCCTCAGTTCGCATTGAAGCGATTATGCTTTTTTACGTAACACCGGGGCCAGCTTATCCAGCACACCGTTTACGAATTTATGGCTGTCTTCGGCACCGAAGATTTTCGCCAGCTCAATCGCTTCATTAATCACAACTTTGTACGGTACGTCTTCACGCTTCATGATTTCGTACAAGGCCAGACGCAGTAGCGCCAGTTCCATCTGATCCAGATCCTGCAAAGGACGTGACAGATAGGGACGCATCTTGCTGTCCAGTTCCTGATGGTTCAGCACCACACCGGTGAACAAGTCACGGAAGTACTCAACATCAGTGTGCGGTGCTGCCAGTACAGGAGCATCAGCCCGATGAGCTTCTTCTTCAAACTGTTCGCCAGACAGAAAATGCAGTTCAATATCGGCGGCATTTTCTTTGGTGATTTGCCAGGAATAAATGGCCTGGACGGCAAAGTGTCGTGCGTTACGACGTGCGGCTGGTTTCACTCTAACCCCCATTAGGATTCAATTTGGGACAGGACATTTACCATCTCAAGCGCGCTGAGTGCAGCCTCTGCCCCTTTATTACCAGCCTTGGTACCGGCACGCTCGATGGCTTGTTCAATTGTGTCTACAGTCAGAACACCAAATGAAACCGGAGTATTGTACTCCAGAGCCACCTGAGCCAGACCTTTATTACATTCACCGGCAACATACTCGAAATGCGGAGTACCGCCGCGGATCACAGAACCCAGTGCCACGATAGCATCGTAGCGATCGCTTTTAGCAACTTGCTGGGCGACCAGAGGCAGCTCATAAGCACCAGGACAACGAACAACGGTAATGTTGTCGTCGCTTACCTGTCCCTGACGTTTCAGTGCGTCCAGCGCACCCGCCAGCAGGCTGTCATTGATGAAACTGTTGAAGCGACTGATAACAATAGCAATTTTTGCGTTGGGTGCCGCAATGGCGCCTTCGATTACCTTCATGGGCCTTCCTGTGACTATGTCTTTTCTTTCCGGATTGAGAAACCGCGGGAGTCTATCACAATTTATACCTGATACCAATTGACTTCACTGTCAAGGCACTCACGGCAACGTTATGCGATCTCTCTTCCGGATTAGGGATTAATAAAAACAGTGCGTTAGGGTCAACAGACCTTAATCGCAAATATATTCCACCACTTCCAGTCCGAAACCGGACAGTGAATGATAGCGCTGATTACTCGATGACAGCAGACGCATTTTGCCCACCCCCAGATCCGCCAGGATCTGCGAGCCGACACCCACCTGACGTGACGGGTTCTTCGGATTCAGTTTCACACCCGGCTGACCATCGGCCTGGGCTGCCAGATTCTTCACTTTGGTGATAATGCCTTCCTGAGTTTCATGACGATTGAGAATCACCATCACCCCGCCTTCCTCTGCGATACGCTGCATAGCCATCGGCAAAGTCCACTGCGATGCCCCCGAGTGCAGAATATCTTTGAAGGTGTCCTGCAGGTGAACGCGAACCAGCGTCGGATTCGATGGGCTCACGTCCCCTTTACGCAGGGCATGGTGAATTTGGTTGTCGATAGTATCGCGGTAGGTGATCAGATCGAAATCACCAAATTCCGTTGGCAGACTGCATTCGGCCACACGCTCAATCGTGGTCTCGTTATTGTTACGGTATTCGATTAAATCAGCGATCGTCCCCAGCTTGAGACCGTGCTCGGCGGCAAACACTTCCAGATCCGGGCGTCGTGCCATGGTGCCATCCGGGTTGAGGATCTCAACAATCACACTGGATGGCTCAAGACCCGCCAGACGGGCAATGTCACAGCCCGCTTCAGTATGACCGGCGCGGGCAAGCACCCCGCCTTCCTGTGCCATCAGAGGGAAAATATGACCAGGCATGACGATATCGGCAGAAGAAGCATTTTTAGCCACCGCGGCCTGCACGGTACGGGCACGATCCGCTGCGGAGATCCCTGTGGTCACGCCACTGGCGGCTTCAATCGACACAGTGAAATTGGTGCTGAACTGTTCCGCGTTATCCTGCACCATCAGTGGCAGTTTCAGCTGCTGACAACGGGCCTGCGTCAGTGTCAGACAGATCAGGCCGCGACCGTGAGTCGCCATAAAGTTGATCGCTTCAGGGGTAATTTTTTCCGCGGCAATGATCAGATCGCCTTCATTTTCCCTGTCTTCGTCATCCATCAGGATAACCAGCTTACCCTGACGTATATCTTCAATGATGTCCTTCGCGCTACTCAACGCCATGTTGTATTCCCTCTACCCAAATGATTGTCGTAGTACTTAATCCTGCTCAGGCTGCATCATCAGCCCAGAAACCCGCTACGGGCCAGCAGCGCCATACTGAGCTCAGACGATGGCTCAGACTCAGCCGCTTTATCACCCAGCATCAGACGCTCGAGATAACGGGCAATTACGTCCACTTCAAGATTCACTTTACGGCCCGGCTTAAAGTGATCCATCGTGGTTTCCGATGCCGTGTGGGGCACAATCGTCAGTTTGAATGTCGCCCCCCGGACAGCGTTCACCGTCAGGCTGATCCCGTCAATCGCCACCGATCCTTTCTCGGCAATGTAACGGGCCAGGGTATCCGGTGCTTTGATCCAGAACTCAATCGCCCGTCCGGTCTGGCTGCGGGAAATGATCTCCCCGACATTATCAACGTGGCCGGAAACCATATGACCGCCAAAGCGGGTGGTCGGCAACATGGCTTTTTCCAGATTGACCAGCTGACCCGGGCTGTAATCGGTAAATGCGGTACGGTTCAGGGTTTCCAGCGACAGATCGGCGACATAGCCTTTGCCGGTCAGCTTCACCACGGTCAGACACACACCATTGGTCGCTATGCTGTCGCCCAGTTTGACATCCGATAAATCCAGCTTGCCGCTGTCGACAGTCACGGACACATCTTGTCCGGTTGGCGTGATGGCCGTAATCGTACCTACGGCTTCAATAATACCTGTAAACATTCTAATTTTTCCTTACCCGGCACCTGTCGATGCCATACACAGACGTATTCTGTTACGCAGGGTGAGCTATAGTGCCACGGATCCGAATATCGGCACCGACCATGCGCACATCGCTCAGCGTTACATCGGGTACCTGAGACATAGCCGTGAATTGTGTCAGATCTATCAGGCTGCGGCCATGGCTGCCCATGAGTTTGGGTGCCTGATAAAGAATGAATTCATCCACCAGCCCGGCATTGAGCAAGGCCCCGGCCAGACTCGCACCCGCCTCTACCCAGAGATGGTTTATATCTTCCGCCGCCAGCGCTTTCATCAGTGCCGTTAAGTCTAGCTGACCGTCCGGCTGAGCAGGTACCAGTAACTGTCGCACCTGTTCCGGCCACACCGCCTGATCAGCCTGGGTTCTGGCCAGCAGCACTTTGCCCGGTAACGCAAATAAGCGCTGTGACGGCAACAAGCGGTTCTGGCTGTCAATGATCACCCGCACCGGCTGACGTAACTCAGCTTCCGGATAGTCAGACTGGACGGCTGCCCCTAATTCCTGCCAGCGCACATTCAAGGACGGGTCATCGGCGAGCACCGTTGCGCTGGTTGACAGAATCGCACCCGCCTGGGCGCGAAAACGCTGCACATCGGCACGGGCCTGAGGGCCGGTTATCCACTGGCTGGCACCGTTTGCCAGCGCGGTTTTACCATCCAGGCTGGCCGCCAGTTTTAGCTGAACATAAGGCAGGCCGGTTTTCATTCGCTTGATAAAACCGGGATTCAATGACAGTGCATCAGCTTCAAGCAGACCTGTCTCAACGGCAATGCCCGCCTGTTTGAGCATTTCAACACCGCGTCCCGCCACCTTCGGATTAGGGTCAACCATAGCGCAGACAACCCGGGAAACGCCCGCTGCTATCAGGGCTTCGGCACAGGGCGGTGTACGGCCGTAATGGGAACAGGGCTCGAGGGTGACATAGGCCGTTGCCCCTTTAGCCTGCTCGCCGGCGGCACGCAAGGCAAACACTTCAGCGTGCGGCTGGCCCGCGCGGTAATGATAACCTTCGCCAAGAATGTCGTTATCTTTGGCGATGACGCAGCCCACATTCGGATTCGGGGCGGTCGTGAAACGGCCACGCCGGGCAAGGCTAACGGCTCGGCGCATCATGGCGTGATCAGTAGGCGTAAACATCTTGGTTTATTTTTCCAGTTTAGCTATGGCTTCGCCAAACTCGCGGAGATCGTCAAATGAACGGTAGACAGAGGCAAACCGGATGTAAGCCACTTTATCCAGCTCAATCAGGGCATCCATGACCAGATTACCAATCATGTCTGATTTCACTTCCCGCTCACCCGTTGCACGCAGACGAGATTTGATAGTGTTGATGGCGCGTTCAATGTCATCAGCGCTGACAGGCCGCTTTTCCAGCGCACGTTCTATACCGCCGCGCAGTTTCTCTTCGTTGAACGGCTCGCGGCTGCCATTGGTTTTGATGACATGCGGCATCACCAGTTCCGCGGTTTCGAACGTCGTATAACGTTCACTGCACGCCAGACACTGACGACGTCGGCGAACCTGATGTCCATCAGCGACCAGACGGGAATCGATTACTTTGGTGTCATTGGCACCACAAAACGGACAATGCATCTTGCCTCCTCAATTTCGTCGCCTCAGTGTACCCCAAATCAACCGCTATGCGAGGACTTAGCCCATTATTTTTATCAACAAAAACGGCATCCCAGGGATGCCGTTTAACAAGATAGACCAAAGAGCAGATCAGTCTTTAATGGTGTTTAGTGACACCCATTGTGCTGGCTTATGCGTAAACCGGCAGGCGCTGGCAGATTTCCAGCACTTTGGCTTTAATCGCTTCGATAACCGCTGGGTTATCGATATTGTCCAGCACATCGCAAATCCAGTTCGCCAGTTCTTTGGCATCTTCGGTGCTGAAGCCACGGCGGGTAATTGCTGGTGTACCGATACGGATACCGGAAGTCACAAACGGGCTGCGCGGGTCGTTCGGAACACTGTTCTTGTTGACCGTGATGTTGGCCGCACCCAGCGCTGCATCGGCTTCTTTACCCGTGATGTTCTTGTCAATCAGATCAACCAGGAACAGGTGGTTTTCGGTGCCACCGGAAACGATTTTGTAACCGCGCTCCAGGAACTGGCTGACCATGGCTTTCGCGTTATCCACCACACGTTGCTGATACGCCTGGAACTCTGGCTCCATGGCTTCTTTGAATGCCACGGCTTTGGCTGCAATCACGTGCATCAGAGGGCCGCCCTGACCACCAGGGAATACCGCAGAGTTCAGTTTCTTATACAGATCTTCACCCGCGTTTGACAGGATCAGACCGCCGCGAGGACCGGCCAGTGTTTTGTGGGTTGTGGTGGTGACCACGTGCGCGTGCGGCACAGGGTTAGGGTAAACACCTGCTGCAATCAGACCGGCTACGTGCGCCATATCCACGAAGAAGTAAGCGCCGACTTTGTCTGCGATTTCACGCATCCGCTTCCAGTCAACGATTTGCGAATAGGCGGAGAAACCACCGATGATCATTTTCGGCTTGTGTTCCAGTGCCAGCGCTTCAACTTCTGCGTAGTCAATCTGGCCGGCTTCATCAATGCCGTAAGGAATCACGTTGTACAGCTTTCCGGAGAAGTTAACCGGTGAACCGTGAGTCAGGTGACCGCCGTGTGCCAGGCTCATGCCCAGAACGGTATCGCCGGCATTGAGCAGTGCCATGTATACAGCACTGTTGGCCTGAGAGCCTGAATGCGGCTGAACGTTGGCATACTCGGCACCAAACAGCTGGCAGGCACGGTCAATAGCCAGTTGCTCGGCTTTATCGACATACTCACAGCCGCCGTAATAGCGCTTGCCCGGATAGCCTTCTGCGTATTTGTTGGTCAGCTGTGAACCCTGTGCTTCCATTACACGCGGGCTGGTGTAGTTTTCAGAAGCAATCAGCTCAATGTGCTCTTCCTGACGGGCAGTCTCTTCCTGGATGGCCGCAAATAGTTCTGCGTCATAATCAGCAATATTCATGTCACGCTTTAGCATCAGTCTCTCCTGACTCAGATAGTTCTCAAATTCGTTGACCTAAGTATCAGACAAGGCCAGACACTTAGGTCAACGCGGGATAATTGGCATTTTTCCTCATTCAGGCAAAAAACACAACCCCAGTAACCACGGCAACGCAAACGTTTTCGTCACACCGAAAGATTAGGCCGCATTTTAGCGAATTTGCTTCCCTACAGGTAGCCCTTTTCTGGTTTTTTAACCGGTTTTTTTGTTCGTTTTTTTCATTTGGCAGATGAATTTATTTCACCTTGTCACCGGTTTCCATTAAAAACGCGACATAGAAACCGTGATTGCAACCATGAAGCGAAAATAATGATTTACAAAATAGTAAAGAAATCATTACAGGTGGTTTTTCTTTAAGTTAGATCACACTATTCTTTTTTTATTTTCACTCTATATCATATCGCGCGCATTACCTTTCAGCATCAAGGCCACCCCGACTGGCAGGCTGTAAAGGAACCATTTTGGAGGTACAGATTGAAACACCGCGGTCACTCTCGCAAAGAAAACCTAATCGCTATTCTTACTGGTACATTCATCGTCGCGCAAGGCGTTTTTTTCTTACAGCAAGCCCACTTACTGACAGGTGGCACCACTGGCTTAGCACTTTTGCTTACCCATTTTGTTGATTTCAGTTTCGGCCAGCTGTATTTCGTCATGAACATTCCGTTTTACATCATGGCCTGGTGCCGGATGAACCGCCGTTTCGCTCTGTCCAGTATTTGCTGCGGCGCGTTAGTGTCTGTGATTACAGATAACCTGCATCACTTTGTTGAGATCAGTCAGTTTGATCCTGTGTACTGTGCGGTGATGGGAGGGATGCTGATGGGACTGGGGATGCTGATCCTGTTCAGGCATAACACCAGCCTGGGCGGATTTAACGTACTGGTGCTGTATCTGCAGGAGAAATTCGGGGTGTCAGCCGGTAAGCTTCAGATGGGTATCGATATCAGTATTCTGCTTTGTTCCTATGTTCTGATGACACCCACTATTCTGATGCTGTCACTGCTCGGTGCCGTGATGCTCAATCTGGTACTGGCCATGAACCACAAACCTGGCCGCTATAACGACGGCAAGGCCGTGGCTGAAACCGCAGACTGATCACACGGCAACTGGCTCATGCAACAGTCCGGCATGGGCCAGTTTATCGAGCAATATTCCCCTCGCCTGGCGGCGTAAATCCCGGTCCAGCACATTGATGTTCACCGGCACCGTAATTGTCTTACCGGCGTCAATATCGATCTGAATCCTGAGCTGATTTTTCACTACCGCCACGGCAGACACCTGGGTATAAGGCACCCGGTAGCAGCCCAGCCAGGGGTTAGGCGTGATGAATAAAGCCTGAGGGGTCACCATCAGGGCGGTTTTCTTTTTACCGGCCAGGTTGCGGACAAAAATCACCACGCCCGCCACCACAGCCAGTCCGCCAAAGGGAATGCCGACTATCATGGTCAGGATACCTATGCCGCACAGACCGAAAGCTAACGGATCTTCATCGCAAAAACCAAACTGCGGGTACTCAGGTTTCAGCTCGGGTTTGACTTCCTGCAACATCCGCAGCTCCCAGCGCTTGCAATCTGCCAGGTAACAAATATGGAAGTACAGACCAAAGGGAAACAGGACGAAGGTTGTCAGCAGACTCAGGCATTTGCCAGTGAGCGGGCTTCTTGTCAGTAGCCAGAGGCTCAGCCCCTGAACCAGCACAGCGGCCGCCGCCAGCCAGGGCCAGAGTGACAGGATCTCCCGGTGCTCTTTGATGACAGCAGCGATAATCCCGTTAGGGTTAATACTCAGGTTATTGCTCAGTAGTGGCGATGCGATCAGTACCGCGACTGCCGTCGTCAGCACGGAGATGGCAAGCCCGCCGCAAGTGGACAAAGACACGTGCTTCATGATGACTCTCCTTGAAGACACTGAAACAGAAAGATGACCAGACTGTTTTCAACGTCAGATACAGGCAACGTCAGCAAACAGGCAAAATCAGATTGGCTAAGGCATCAATGCGGCAGGGAAAACTGGATATTAAATAATCAGATCGAGAATCAGAGATGGCTCCATAAAGCACAGCCCCGGCACGAGGCCGAGGCTGCAAGGAGTAGCATAATGTTTGCGAAAACAATTCGTTACAGAGCAATCAGATCGCGTCTTCGTCTTCTTCACCGGTACGGATACGGACAACACGCTCAATATCAAACATGAAGATTTTACCGTCGCCGATTTTACCGGTTTGGGCCGTTTCGATGATGGTGTCGACACATTGCTCGGCCACATCATCGGTCACCACGATTTCCAGTTTCACTTTAGGCAGAAAGTCCACCATGTATTCCGCACCGCGGTACAGTTCAGTGTGGCCTTTCTGACGACCGAAACCTTTCACTTCGGACACTGTCATACCCGTGATCCCCACCTCTGCCAGGGCCTCACGCACATCATCCAACTTGAATGGCTTTATAATGGCTTCGATTTTTTTCATATCACAATATCCTTTGCTCAGCGGGGGTCGATAAAACAGGACGGTTTTCGACGCCGGAAAGGCCCCATTATCACAGATTTTTCATAGAAAACTCAACGGCTCCTATAAACTTACACCATTTTCTGATTCGCTGGCGCCTGATGTCAGCACAGAAAAAAACCGCTGCAAACAGCAGCGGTTTTCCTATCATCAGCTAGTCAGCCATCTGGCTGCGAAAGATTAGCCCAGATTGACACGTGCATTACGGAACATACGCATCCAAGGGCTGTTTTCATTCCAGTCATCCGGATGCCAGGAGTTCGCCACTGTACGGAACACACGCTCCGGGTGAGGCATCATGATAGTCACCCGGCCGTCCTGGGTTGTCAGGCCGGTAATGCCGTTAGGGGAACCATTCGGGTTGGCCGGATAGTTCTGCGTAACATTGCCGTAGTTATCAAGGAAACGCAGCGCAACCGTTCCTGACTGCTCAATGGCCGACAGATGCTCAGCATTACGCACTTCCACGCGACCTTCACCGTGCGACACCGCGATTGGCATCCGCGAACCGGCCATGCCGTTAAGGAACAATGAATCACTCTGCTGTACTTCGACCAGGCTGAAACGGGCTTCAAAACGCTCAGATTCGTTGCGCACGAAGCGTGGCCACAGTTCAGCTCCCGGGATCAGATCGCGCAGATTCGACATCATCTGACAACCGTTACACACGCCCAGGGCGAAGGTGCTGTCACGGTGGAAGAAACGCTCGAACTGATCACGGGCCATGTTATTAAACAGCACAGACTTGGCCCAGCCTTCACCGGCACCCAGTACGTCACCGTACGAGAAACCGCCACAGGCTACCAGACCATTAAAGCCATCCAGTTCCACACGACCGGACAGAATGTCACTCATGTGAACATCGCGGGCATCAAAACCAGCACGATCGAAGGCTGCTGCCATCTCAACGTGGGAGTTCACTCCCTGCTCACGCAAAATGGCCATCTTAGGACGGGCGCCGGTAGCAATAAATGGCGCGGCCACATCTTCGTTGATATCAAAGCTCAGCGAAGCACTCAGCCCCGGATCCTGGCTGTCTTTCTTGGCCTCAAATTCCTGCACAGCGCCCGCCGGATTATCACGCATCGCCTGCATCTGATAGGTGGTTTCCGCCCAGATAGCACGCAGTTCAGTGCGGTTTTGATCCAGCACCAGATCGTTACCGTTCCAGATACGTACTACGTCTTCGTCAACCACAGTCCCTATCACATGGCTGCACGATGCCAGACCGTACTTCGCCAGCTCGTTTTCAACCAGTGCCAGATCGTCAGTCCGCACTTGCAGCACAGCACCCAGCTCTTCGTTGAACAGCATAGCCAATACATCGTCACAGCTGTCGCCGTCTGTGGTGTTGATATCCACTTCAACACCGGTATGACCGGCAAAGGCCATTTCAGCCAGCGTCACATACAGGCCGCCGTCGCCACGGTCATGGTAAGCCAGCAGTTTTTCGTCCCGCACCAGCTTTTGTACTGCGTGGAAGAAGCCTTTCAGCAGTTCAGGGCTGTCAACGTCCGCAGGCTTATCACCCAGTTGTTTGTAAACCTGTGCCAGTGCTGTCGCGCCCAGACGGTTCTTACCGCAGCCGAGATCGATCAGGATCAGGCTGGAGTCGCCTTTATCGGTACGCAGCTGTGGGGTCACGGTTTTACGCACATCTTCCACGCGACCAAAGGCTGTGATCACCAGAGACAGCGGAGAAGTGACTTCTTTCTCTTCGCCGTTCTCCTGCCACTTGGTCTTCATCGACATGGAGTCTTTACCCACCGGAATGGTCAGGCCCAGCGCCGGACACAGCTCCTCGCCCACCGCTTTAACGGCTTCGTACAGACCGGCATCTTCACCCGGGTGACCGGCTGGTGACATCCAGTTGGCCGACAGTTTAATCCGCTTCAAATCGCCGATATCGGCACTGGCAATGTTAGTGATAGCTTCACCGACAGCCAGGCGCGAAGAAGCGGCAAAGTCCAGCAGCGCCACAGGGGTACGCTCACCCATAGACATGGCTTCGCCATGGTAGGTGTCATAACTGGCTGCGGTGACCGCACAGTTGGCAACCGGTACCTGCCAGGGACCTACCATCTGATCGCGGGCAACCAGACCGGTCACCGTGCGATCGCCAATGGTGATCAGGAAGGTTTTCTCGGCAACGGCTGGCAGACGCAATACGCGATGGCTCGCTTCTGTCAGTTCGATCCCGTCACGGTTAATCGCACTGCCCTGCACCTTCTGCGTGGTCACATCACGGTGCATTTTCGGTGGCTTGCCCAGCAGAATGTCCAGCGGCATATCGATAGGCGTGTTATCAAAATGGCTGTCATCCAGAGTCAGATGACGCTCTTCCGTTGCCTCGCCCACCACAGCATACGGTGCACGCTCACGCTGACAGATAGCATCAAAGACAGCCATATGCTCAGGGGCAACGGCCAGAACGTAACGCTCCTGGGATTCATTACACCAGATTTCCAGCGGGCTCATGCCAGGTTCGTCGTTAGGAACATCACGCAGCTGGAACTTACCGCCGCGCTCGCCATCGTTCACCAGCTCAGGCAGGGCATTGGAAATACCGCCCGCGCCGACATCGTGGATAAAGGCAATCGGGTTGTCATCACCCAGCTGCCAGCAACGGTCGATCACTTCCTGACAACGGCGTTCCATTTCCGGGTTTTCACGCTGTACCGAGGCAAAATCCAGGTTTTCCGCCGACTGGCCGGAAGCCATAGAAGAAGCCGCGCCGCCACCCAGACCGATATTCATTGCCGGGCCACCCAGCACGATCAGCTTGGCGCCAACCGGAATCTCTTTCTTCTGAACATGATCTTCACGGATGTTACCCATACCGCCGGCAATCATGATTGGCTTGTGGTAACCGCGAATTTCTTCGCCATTGTGGGAAGTGACTTTTTCTTCATACGTCCGGAAGTAACCCAGCAGGTTAGGACGGCCGAACTCGTTATTGAATGCCGCGCCACCGAGCGGGCCTTCCAGCATGATATCCAGCGCAGTCACGATACGGCCAGGCTTACCAAAATCCGTTTCCCACGGCTGCTCAAAACCCGGCACACGCAGGTTAGAGACAGTAAAGCCCACCAGACCGGCTTTGGGTTTGCCGCCGATCCCTGTTGCGCCTTCATCACGAATTTCACCGCCAGAACCGGTCGATGCACCCGGCCAGGGTGAAATCGCCGTCGGGTGGTTGTGGGTTTCTACTTTCATCAGGATGTGCGCCGCTTCCTGATGGTAGTTGTACTGGCGGTTTTCCGCATCCGGGAAGAAACGCCCTACCTCAGAGCCGGTCATCACAGCGGCGTTATCTTTATAGGCCGACAGCACATACTCGCTGTTCTGCTCATAGGTATTTTTGATCATCTTGAACAGTGACTTTTCCTGATCGACACCGTCGATAGTCCAGTCAGCGTTAAAGATTTTATGACGGCAGTGCTCAGAGTTTGCCTGGGCAAACATCATCAGCTCAATGTCGTTCGGGTTGCGACCCAGCTTGGTAAAGTTCTCAACCAGATAATCAATTTCGTCCTCGGCCAGTGCCAGGCCCAGTGCGATATTGGCTTCTTCCAGCGCGCGGCGACCGCCGGCCAGGATATCCACGCTCTGCAGCGGTGCCGGTTCGGCATGACGGAACAGGGCTTCAGCCTGAGCAATATCGTCAAAGACGACTTCCATCATACGATCATGCAGCAGCCCTTTAAGCACAGACAGCTGGTCTTGGCTCAGCGCTGAGTCGGTTTCGACATAATATGCCGTACCGCGCTCAAGGCGTTTGATTTGCTCCAGACCGCAGTTATGGGCGATATCTGTTGCTTTGGAAGACCAGGGAGAAATGGTGCCGGGACGCGGAGTGACCAGGAACAAGCTACCCGTAGGTTCATGTTCGGCAATCGTAGGGCCATAGGTGAGCAGGCTGGTCAGCGTACCCAGCGCTTCGCTGTTAAGCGGCGTTGCCAGCTCAGCAAAGTGCATGTATTCGGCGTAGATGCCGGTGACAGGCAGACCGGACTCTTGGCAACGCGCTAGCAGCTTGTTGACACGAAACTCAGACAGTGCGGGTGAACCACGCAAAATTTCCATGTGCGTACGACTCTCGATTAGCAGTTGAATGAAGGTGATATTGGCCTGCTCCCCAGCCGGGAATCACGTCAATGTCACCTTGTTCAGCGCCCTTTTTTCTCACTTGTCCGGGAGGAAAAATTACGATGGGCGATAGTATAAGGGAAAACACAGTGTGACGTAACACCTGACGCAACCGTTTGCGCTATTTTTTTTCAATCCGGCTGATATCCACAGTGATCTTTGACTACCAGCCCAAAATCGGACATTTTTTCACCTAAATCCAGACCGCCGGATAAGATCAAAGGGGGTCGGCTTTGTCCTGAATGCGACCTTTGGTATAAAGAACGACTGAATGAATAAATGAGCATGCATTATTGAGACGAGTAGTTTTTGCCACTAATCTTCGCGCCTTTGTCGCCATACTACTGACAGCATTCACATTATCTGGCTGTCAGTGGGAAAGCGACACCCGCACTGAGCTGGAGCGGATACGCGACAGTGGCGTTTTGCGCATTGGCACTCTGAATAACCAGATTTCCTACTATATAGGTCCGGACGGCCCTACCGGGCTGGATTATGACCTTGCGCAGCGCTTCGCTGACAAACTGGGTGTAAAGCTGGAAATGCAGCCTTTATTCTCCTTATCCGGCCTGTTTCCGGCATTGAAGCGGGGCGATGTCGATCTGCTTGCTGCCGGCCTGACCATGACGCCGGAGCGTGTGCGCGAGTTCCGCGCTGCGCCGGCCTATTACTATGCCAGCCAGATCCTGGTGTACAAAAAAGGCCAGTGGCGGCCGCGTGATCTTGCCGATCTGTCTCAGAACAAAGGGTCTCTGACCGTCGTTCGCGACTCCAGTCATGAGAAAACGCTGGATGTTGTCAAAAAAGACCACCCGACCCTGGTGTGGCAGACCATTGATGAAATTGACAGCGAGGAGCTGCTGCGCCAGGTCGCCGCCGGTGAGCTGGACTATACCGTCGCAGATTCGGTCGATGTCGCCCTCAGCCAGCGCATCCATCCCGATATTGCAGTGGCCCTTGAGCTGACAGATGACGAACCCATCGGTTGGTTCATGGAACAGAGCAATGACGATAGCCTTTATGCGCTGCTGATTGAGTTTTTCGGCGAACTGAAACAAAGCGGTGAACTCGCCAAACTGGAAGAAAAGTATTTCGGCCATGTTGATCAGTTCGACTATGTTGATACACGCGCCTTTTTAAGGGCACTGGAAAGCAAGCTCCCTCGCTGGGAAGGTACATTTAAGAAATACGCCAGCGAATTTGACTGGCGACTGCTGGCAGCGCTGTCTTATCAGGAATCGCACTGGAACCCCAGAGCCGTTTCGCCCACAGGGGTGCGCGGCATGATGATGCTGACACTGCCAACGGCCAAATCGGTCGGGGTCCAGAACCGGTTGGATCCGGAGCAGAGTATCCGCGGCGGTACGGATTACCTGCGAAAGATGGTCGCCCGCGTGCCCGACAGCATTGAGGAGCATGAAAAGGTGTGGTTTGCCCTGGCCTCTTACAATGTCGGCTTCGGCCATATGATGGATGCCCGCCGCCTGACCAAAAAGCAAGGCGGTAACCCGGATGCTTGGAGCGATGTCAAACAGCGGCTGCCGCTGCTGCGGCAACGTAAATACTACCGGCAAACCCGCTATGGTTATGCCCGTGGCGATGAAGCGCTGTTGTATGTGGAAAACATCCGTCGCTACTATCAGAGCATCATAGGCTACGAACAGGCGCACAGTCAGCCGGTGAACAGCGAGGGGATCCGTCTGGTTGATGACTGGCAGACAATTACCCCGGCCGAGCAGGAAGGCAACGCAAATAATACGGTTAGCGACACCGCCGAACAGACGCTGGATGAGGTGCTGGATAAGACCAAAGCCAACAAAAGCGTGAGCCGCTGATCCTTTCAGCGGCTGATCGTTTCGGGGAAAGGCGCGTCACTGCCGTAACAGGGAGTGACAGAACGAACGAAACGGGTGGCAGGCATTGCCACCCGTTTTTTATGGGTCTTTTTTGTGGCTGTCCTGAGTTGTGGCGGGTGCCTGAGCGGCCTGCTGCCTCAGGGCTTTTTTCTCGGCACGGCGGCGTTTAAAAAAGGCCTGCAGCTGCTGGCGGCATTCGGCATCGAGCACCCCGCCCTGAAACGCCACATGGTGATTCACCCCTGAATAACTGAGCAGGTTCATCACACTGCCCGCGGCCCCGGTTTTCGGATCCGGCGCGCCGAAAACGACCCGGCCGATGCGGCTGTGCACCATGGCCGCGGCGCACATAGGGCAAGGTTCCAGGGTGACATACAGCACCACATCCAGCAGGCGGTAATTGCTGCATACTTTTCCGGCCTGACGCAGCGCCATGATTTCTGCGTGTGCCGTGGCATCATGTTGGCCGATAGAACGGTTCCAGCCTTCGCCGATCACCCGGCCATTGAGTACAGCAACGGCGCCGACAGGAACTTCACCTTCGGCTTCAGCCAGACTTGCCAGTTCAATGGCACGCCGCATAAAAAATTCATCCTGACTGTTGATGTCACTCACCACGGGGTCTCTGATCTCACAAGGTTTGGGCGGAGGATTATAAGCCAAGCGCCGCCTCCTCTCCAGTGCCTCGGCGTCATGATGACAGCGACCCGCCCCGCAGTGGGCACAATGGCTAAATCTCTCCTACTTTATATGAATAGTTACCGCTGCTGAGAGACCACCATCATGGACACTATTAAATCCCGGGCCGCCATCGCCTGGGGACCGAATCAGCCCCTGACGATAGAAGAAGTCGATGTCCAGCTCCCCAAAGCCGGTGAGGTACTGGTGCGTATCGTCGCCTCAGGCGTCTGCCATACCGATGCGTTTACCCTGTCGGGAGAGGATCCGGAAGGGATTTTCCCCGCCATTCTCGGCCACGAAGGGGGCGGCATTGTTGAGAAAATCGGGGCCGGGGTCACCACAGTGCAAGTGGGCGACCATGTTATCCCTCTCTACACCCCGGAATGCGGGGAGTGTAAATTCTGTCTGTCGGGCAAAACCAATCTGTGCCAGAAAATTCGCGACACTCAGGGCAGAGGGCTGATGCCGGACGGCACCACACGTTTCTCCCTCAATGGCGAGCCGATTTATCACTACATGGGCTGCTCAACCTTCTCTGAATACACTGTGCTGCCTGAAATTTCAGTGGCGAAAGTGAATCCGGCCGCCCCGCTGGAAGAAATCTGCCTGCTCGGCTGCGGGGTCACAACCGGGATGGGGGCCGTGCTCAATACAGCGAAAGTGCACAAAGGCAATACAGTCGCCATTTTCGGCTTAGGCGGTATTGGCCTGTCCGCCATCATAGGCGCCACCATGGCCGGGGCATCCCGCATTATTGGTATTGATATCAATGAGCATAAGTTTGCTCTGGCTAAAAAACTGGGCGCCACCGACTGTGTGAATCCCAAAGATCACGACAAGCCGATCCAGGAGGTCATCATTGAGATGACAGATGGCGGCGTCGATTTTTCTTTTGAGTGTATCGGCAATGTCAACGTCATGCGCTCAGCACTGGAGTGCTGCCACAAAGGCTGGGGTGAGTCGGTTATCATCGGGGTTGCCGGTGCAGGCCAGGAAATCTCCACCCGGCCTTTTCAGCTGGTCACAGGACGGGTCTGGCGCGGCACCGCCTTTGGCGGCGTCAAAGGCCGTACCCAGCTGCCCGATATCGTAGAGCGTTACCTTCAGGGTGAATTTCAGCTGCACGATTTCATCACACATACCATGCCGCTGGATGATATCAACCAGGCCTTTGAGCTGATGCATCAGGGTAAGAGCATACGTTCTGTGATTCACTACTGAACCGGGACCATGGCATGAAGCCGGACAATGTCAGCAACAAACGTTATATCGCACAACGCCCGGCAGGTACCGGGCGCTGTAGTATCTGACAAGCACTTGTATCTGATCAGAAGCCCAGGGGCAGACCAAAGGCAAAGAAAATCACCAGCACAACTGTCCACATCAGCAGGAAAGCCGCCGAGTAAGGCACCATCATGCTAATCACATCCCCGAATTTCAGTTCAGGTTTATATTTGCGCATAAAGGCCAGCACAACACCGGCATAGGTCATCATAGGGGTAATAATATTGGTTGAAGAATCGGCAACACGGTAAGCGGCGGTCACCAAATCAGGGGTCATATCCGGGTTCACCTGATACAGCATGGGCACAAAGATCGGCCCCAACAGCATCCATTTCGACGTCATGCCGCCCACGAACAGGTTGATGAAAGCCGTGGTCAGGATAAAACCGATAATCAGCGCAACCGGGAATGACTGCAGCCCCAGTGCGCCTAAGAAAGTCGCGCCCAGATACGTCACATAAGTGCCAAGGCCGGAGTAACTGAGCATAGCCAAAAAGTTATAGCAGAAGAAAGTCAGCACCAGAATATAGCCCATGGTATTCATCTGCTTGACCATGGCTTTGACGACATCTTGCATCGACCTGAACTTGCGGGTAGTCACCCCATAACAAAGGCCCACCACAACAAACACAAACGAAATCAGCAGAATGACATTGTCCAGGTATGGCGTAATTTCCCGGCCAGCAGCATTGGTATAGGGAGCCAGCGGGCCTGTCGCCAGCAGATAAATACCCAGCAGAGCCGCAAGCAGCCCCAATCCCGCCATCCGCAACCCTTTTTGTTCTTGCGCCGTCAGCTTGAAATCATCCAGTTTGAGATCATCCGGCAGCTCATAGCTCATGGCAGACAAGCGCGGGGCCACAAAACGTTTGGTCACCCAGGCGCCAACCAGGGTCAGCATAATCGTCGAGACAACGATAAAGTAATAATGCATGGTGGCAGGGTTAAGTGGCTCACCGCTGGCCGTGGTAAATGGCACACCCTGCGATTCGGCAAAAATACGGGCATTGACACCCAGGATGACATCAGAAGGCGTCGCAGGGATCAGGTTCGCACTAAAACCCGCCGACACACCGGCAAATGCCGCGGCCATACCAATCAAAGGGTTCTTGCCCAACCCGGCATACAAAAGGCCAGCCAGCGGGATCAGCACCAGATAACCGGCATCGCTGGCAACGGATGACATGATGCCCAGGAACACGACCATATAAGGCAGCCAGCGATCACTGATGTGCAGGCCGACTTTCTTGATCAACGCGGCCAGTAATCCGGAATGTTCTGCAATGCCCACCGCCAGCATCACAATCAGAATGACGCCCAGCACACCGCGCCCAAACGCCAGCCAGTTCTGCAGCAATGCATTATCGAACAGCCAACGGACATGCTCAGTATCCAGCATATTCTTAATACTGTGTGTGACTGCACCACCGTCAGCCCCCATCACGTCAAACTGCATACCGCCAATCAGACTGGTCAGCACCAGCACAACGGCGAACAAGAACATGAAAATCACCACAGGATCGGGGATTTTCTGCCCGGCGCGTTCAATGAACGCGATAATGCCCCGCGATTTTTGGCCAGGACTCAAGGCTTCACTCATAGTCGTACTTCCTTATTAAATCGAATGAGTATAAAAATCGCTAAAGACTACCCCATCGATACAAGTCAGTAAAACCATTAATGATTCATAGTGAAGCACAAAAAGAAACCAAAAAATCAAACAATCAGAATAAATAACCAAACGGTGATTTATTTAAAGTTTGTTAAACCGCGATAAATATGAAGGTATTCCTGATGACATGAAAAAGAAAAAGGCGCCTTGCAGGCGCCTTTCTTCAATAATTATGACTGTATTTGAATAAGGAAAATTATTCCCACTCAATCGTCGCTGGTGGTTTACCTGAAATGTCGTAAACCACGCGGGAGATACCGTCCACTTCGTTGATGATGCGGTTGGATACCTTACCCAGGAAATCGTATGGCAGGTGTGCCCAGTGTGCGGTCATGAAGTCGATGGTTTCAACTGCGCGCAGCGATACCACCCAGTCGTACTTACGGCCATCGCCCATTACACCGACAGAACGTACTGGCAGGAAGACAGTAAAGGCCTGAGAGACTTTGTTGTACAGATCCGCTTTGTGCAGCTCTTCAATGAAGATAGCATCCGCACGGCGCAGCAGATCACAATACTCTTTCTTCACTTCGCCCAGCACACGCACACCCAGACCTGGTCCAGGGAACGGGTGGCGATACAGCATGTTGTACGGCAGACCCAGCTCCAGGCCGATTTTACGGACTTCGTCTTTGAACAGCTCTTTGAGCGGCTCAACCAGACCCATAGCCATATCTTCCGGCAGACCACCGACGTTGTGGTGCGACTTGATGACATGTGCTTTGCCGGTTTTCGACGCCGCAGACTCGATCACATCAGGGTAGATAGTGCCCTGTGCCAGCCACTTAGCGTTCTGCAGTTTTTTCGATTCTTCATCGAACACGTCAACGAACACGTGACCGATGATCTTACGCTTGGCTTCCGGATCCGCTTCGCCGGCCAGTGCCGACAGGAAACGCTGCTCTGCTTTGACATGCACAATGTTCAGACCAAAGTGATCGCCGAACATTTCCATCACCTGCTCACCTTCGTTCAGACGCAGCAGACCGTTATCAACAAACACACAGGTCAGCTTGTCACCGATGGCACGGTGGATCAACATAGCCACAACCGATGAATCAACACCGCCGGACAGGCCCAGGATCACTTCATCGTCACCCACCTGCTCCTTGATGCGGGCAATAGCGTCATCAATGATGGTAGATGGCGTCCATAGTTTCTCACAGCCACAGATGTTGAGAACAAAGTTTTCCAGCAGACGCAGCCCCTGACGGGTATGCGTCACTTCCGGGTGGAACTGCACGCCGTAGAAGTGTTTCTCTTCGTTCGCCATCGCAGCGTACGGGCAGGTCTCAGTGGCGGCAACTTTCACGAAATCAGCAGGGATTTCGACTACTTTGTCACCGTGGCTCATCCAGACGTCCAGCAGGGCGTTACCGTCTTCTGCCACAGCGTCTTCAATATTTTTCAGCAGCGCCGTTGGCTCAATCACTTCAACCTGCGCATAACCAAACTCACGCACGTGAGAACCGGCCACTTTTCCGCCCAGTTGCTCAGCCATGGTCTGCATGCCGTAACACACACCCAGAACAGGCACACCAGCTTCAAACACATACTGAGGGGCGCGAGGTGAATTCTCTGCCGCAACACTCTCCGGACCACCAGACAGGATAATACCGTTAGGATTGAAATCGCGGATATCCGCCTCTTCCACATCCCAGCTCCACAGTTCGCAGTACACACCGATTTCACGGATACGACGCGCGATCAGCTGTGTGTATTGGGAACCGAAGTCCAGGATAAGAATACGTTGATCATGAATATTTGTGGTCATTCGGGCAGTCTCAAATATCAATTGCAATCAAAAGGGGCGGCTCACCACCCCAGGAAAAATCGTCGGATTAACGCAGACCGGCTGCCTCAGCAACCGGTCCAGTCCGTGTGTTATGAGCCCATACGGTAGTTAGGCGCTTCTTTGGTGATAGTCACATCGTGAACGTGCGACTCTTGCATACCCGCACCTGAGATGCGGACAAATTCCGCTTTGGTGCGCAGGTCTTCAATCGTTGGCGAGCCGGTCAGCCCCATGCTTGAGCGCAGGCCGCCCATTTGCTGGTGTACGATTTCTTTCAGGTGACCTTTATAAGCGACACGCCCTTCAATACCTTCAGGTACCAGTTTGTCAGCCGCATTGTCCGTCTGGAAGTAACGGTCAGAAGACCCTTTAGACATCGCACCCAGAGAGCCCATACCACGGTATGATTTGTAGGCACGGCCCTGGTACAACTCCACTTCACCCGGCGCTTCATCAGTACCGGCAAACATAGAGCCGACCATAACGCAGGATGCGCCCGCTGCAATGGCTTTACACATGTCACCGGAGAAACGGATACCGCCGTCGGCAATCACAGGAATATCATATTCATTAGCGACAGCCGCTGCATCAGCAATCGCCGTAATTTGAGGTACACCCACGCCGGTTACGATACGGGTTGTACAGATGGAGCCCGGGCCAATACCCACTTTCACTGCACTGACACCGGCTTCGATCAGGGCACGCGCACCTTCTGCCGTCGCCACGTTACCGCCGACAATCGGCAGCTCAGGGAATGCCGCACGGGTTTCTCGGATACGCTGCAGTACACCTTCAGAGTGACCGTGAGACGAGTCAATCAGCAGCACATCGACACCGGCTTCTACCAGCGCTTTCACGCGCTCTTCGTTACCGGCACCTGCGCCAACTGCAGCGCCCACGCGCAGACGGCCCTGCTCATCTTTACAGGCATTCGGCTTACGTTCGGCTTTCTGGAAGTCTTTGGCAGTGATCATGCCTTTAAGCTGGAACTGGTCATTGACGACCAGCACTTTCTCGACGCGATGCGCTTGCATTACGGCTTCGACTTCTTCACGGGAAGCACCTTCCGTCACAGAGGCGAGACGCTCTTTCGAGGTCATCACGCTTTCTACTTTCTGTGTCAGATCGGTCACGAAACGGATATCCCGGCCGGTAATGATACCCACCAGCGCGTGGTTGTCATCTACAACAGGGAAACCGGCAAAGCCGTTTTCTTCCGTCAGACGTTTCACATCAGAAATGGTTTGGTAAGGCTTCACCGTCACCGGCTCCTGCACGACACCGGCTTCAAATTTCTTCACCATGCGCACTTCACGTGCCTGTTGCTCAATTGACATATTCTTGTGAATAAAGCCAATTCCCCCTTCCTGGGCCAACGCAATTGCCAGTCGGCCTTCCGTTACTGTATCCATGGAGGCAGATACCATAGGGATATTCAGAGTAATGGTCTTGGTCAGACGGGTGCGCAGATCGGCAGTGTTAGGAAGAACAGTCGAATGTGCCGGAACTAGCAGGACATCGTCAAAGGTCAAAGCTTCTTGTTTGATACGTAACATCGCAATATCTCACACCATGTAAGGTTTTAAAGAAGGGATAAAATATTGCGAACAAATTATACGTACGAAGCAAACGTTTGGCTAGAAAAAATTAAATCTTTTTTATTGACACTTTTCCGTTGATACGTAATATATTCCGGTTTAAGTGACCAAGCTGCGGGCCGTAGTTCAGGGCCTTTCTGCGCCTGTACACTTTTCAGCCTTCCTTGCGGCTACATTCATTTGATACTGCTATCAAAATCGTGCACCATCCTCTTCTGAATTAATGTCCTGCAACCACAGGTTTCCTTGTCGTGAGTCTTTACAGTACTGCCTCATCCCAGAATTCGCGTATCTATACAGTGTCCAGTCTGAATGCTCAGGTTCGCCTTTTGCTTGAGAATGAAATGGGGGTTGTCTGGCTGGTCGGGGAATTGTCTAACTTTTCAGCGCCGGTGTCCGGTCACTGGTATTTCACCCTGAAAGACGCGCGGGCACAGGTTAAATGCGCCATGTTCCGGGGCAACAACCAGCGTGTCACCTTTCGCCCGGCGAACGGCAACCAGGTGTTAGTGAAAGCGCGGCTGTCGCTCTACGAGCCACGGGGCGATTATCAGCTGATTATCGACAGCATGCAGCCCGAAGGGGATGGCCGTCTGCAGCAGCAGTTCGAAAAACTGAAAATGCAGCTGGCAGCAGAAGGATTGTTTGCCCAGACGCTGAAAAAAACGCTGCCGGAACAACCTAAACGGGTGGGCATTATCACCTCAAAAACCGGGGCTGCGCTGCACGATATTCTCCAGGTGCTCAAGCGCCGGGATCCCAGTTTGCCCGTCGTTATCTACCCCACTATGGTGCAGGGCGAAGGCGCCGCTATCTCGATTGCGCAGGCCATAGGCCGCGCCAACACACGTCAGGAATGTGATGTGCTGATTGTGGGACGTGGCGGCGGCTCACTGGAAGATTTATGGGCCTTTAACGAGGAAATTGTGGCCCGCACTATAGCTGCCAGCCAGATCCCCATTATCAGTGCAGTCGGTCATGAAGTGGATGTGACGATCGCAGATTTTGTCGCCGACATGCGGGCGCCCACACCTTCCGCCGCCGCCGAACTGGTCAGCCGCGATCTCAGCGCACAGATGCAGAAAATCCATCAGCACCAGCAACAACTGCGGCATGCGATGCGGCACTATCTGTCCGTCAGGCAAAGCCAGCTCGTTCGCTGGCAGCACAGGCTGGATCGCCAGCATCCGCAAGTACAACTTAACCAGCAAAGCCAACGCCTGGATGAGCTGCGCAGCCGTCTGGAGCGGGCGATGCGCAAGCAGATATCTGAGCGTCAGCAGCACCTGCACCGCAGTGATTATAAACTGGCACTGCATTCACCGGCCCATCAGCTGGAACGGTTAAGTACTCAGCTTGCCACCAACCAGCGTCGTTTACTCAATGCCATGGACCGCCGGCTTGTTAAAGCCAGTCACCAGCTTGCTCTGGCGACTGAAAAACTCGATGCCGTCAGCCCGCTGGCGACACTGGCCCGGGGCTATTCCATTACCCGTGACGAGAACGGCCAGGTGATCCGCAGTACCCGCCAGGTTAACACCGGTGATACACTGCAAACCACGCTGGCCGATGGCAATATACGCTCCATCGTCAGCGACTAGCGTCGCCGCTCATCCTGTCAGGCAGCGTCTTCCACCAACATGCAGGCGCTGATCAGACGTTGGGTATACGCCTGCTGCGGGTGGTCAAAAATCTGCTCAGGCGTGCCCTGCTCGACCACCTCACCACGCTGCATTACCATCACATGGTCTGAAATGGCACGCACAACGGCCAGATCATGGCTGATAAACACATAACCAATGTTATGGCGACGCTGAATGTCTTTGAGCAACTCCAGCACGGTAAGCTGTACCGAGCGGTCTAACGCCGATGTCGGTTCATCCAGCAGAATAAACTTAGGCTCAGAAACCAAGGCGCGGGCAATCGCAATCCGCTGTCGCTGACCGCCGGAAAACTCATGCGGATAGCGATTGATGCTGGCGGGATCCATGCGTACCTCATCCAGCGCTTTTCGCGCTTTCTGGATGCGCTCACTTTTTGTCATTTGAGTAAAAACAGTCAGAGGCTCAGTGATGATCTCACCAATGGTCATCCGGGGTGACAGTGATCCATAGGGGTCCTGAAAGACCATCTGCATGTGACGCTTGAGTTCAAAACGCTCTCTGGCACTCATGTCGCCCAGTTTCCTGCCATCAAAGCTGACAGTGCCGCTAAACGGCAGCAACTGCATCAGAGCGCGGCCGAGCGTGGATTTCCCCGAACCGGATTCACCAACGATTCCCAGCGTTTCTCCCTGCCGCAATGTCAGACTGATGCCCTTCACCGCATCCAGATGTTCGATCGGCTGGCCCAGCCAGTTCGACTTCAGCACATAGCTGACTTTGATATCCTGGGCGTCTAAGATAACGGGGGCGTGATGCTTATCGCTCAGCTCGCCCGGCTTAGGCTCAGCGTCGAGCAGCATTTTGGTGTACGGATGCTCTGGTGCATGAAAGACCTTGTCAACATGACCGGCCTCAACCACTTCCCCTTTACACATCACCACCACATCATCAGCAAAATGGCGCACCACACCAAGGTCATGGGTGATGAACAGAATAGCCATTCCCATCTCAGCCTGGATTTCTTTAAGTAACGACAGCACCTCCGCCTGTACTGTGACATCCAGTGCTGTGGTCGGCTCATCCGCAATCAGCAGGTCGGGCTTATTCGCCAGCGCCATCGCAATCATGATCCGCTGCAGCTGCCCGCCGGAGAATTCATGAGGATAGTGACGAAGCCGCTTGCGCGGCTCAGGAAGCTGTACCCGCTCAAAGAGCGCCAGCGTTTCTTCCATCGCTTCTTTTCGCGTGACATCGCGGTGACAGCGGATCGCTTCAGCCACTTGCTCCCCAATCGGCATATAGGGATTGAGTGAAGTCATAGGCTCCTGAAAGATCATGGCTATCTTGCCACCTCGGTAGCCCCGCAACACGTTTTCCGGCAGCGATAATAAATCGGTTCCCTGAAAATGAATCTGGCTGTCGGGATCGACCCAGGCATTTTTAGGCAGCAGCCCCATAACAGCGCCAGAAGTGACGGATTTACCTGAACCCGACTCCCCTACCAGTGCCAGAGTCTGGCCTGTATCCACACTAAAGCTGATTTGCTTTACCGCATCAACAATGCCTGTCTCCATGGTGAATGATACTGACAGCTTGTCTACCGTCAGCAGCGGACGCTGCTTATCCATACCGGAATCCTTTTCCTGATCTTAATAAATGATAATTATTAGCAAATGAGAATAAATCAAAGAAGTGGAATTGGCTATAGATGAGTATGGTTCATACCGTAAAAAGTGAGAAAACCCGTCACAGATCGGCTTTCGCACTGCTAGTAACAGCTCACTCCGTGGTTTTATCTGCCAGAGTATAAGTGATCAAGGCTTGGGACTTTGACTTGAGTTCATTGCAGTGCGCACAGAAATAGCTGGTGGCGCCACACGCATTGAGGCTTTCTAACGGGTGTCCGCAATCGTGACAAGTGGCATGTTTTATCGCCCGACGTTCGCAGTGAGGACAAAAATAGCCTTGATACTGCCAGACAAGATTGAGCCGGCATTGCGGACAAAGTGGTTGAGACATATCGCACGCTCCTGGGTATGCAGAACAGTGTAATCGGCTTAAGTGTATCAATAGCAGAGATCGGCAACAGTGGCTTGATCAACGACAAAGTCCCGGCTGATCAGCGATCACCTCCAAAAAGAACATTTATCAATACAGTTCCCGAAAGCATAAGTTACATGTTCTGTATATGAATTTTAAACAGCATAAAAATCTAAATCGCCATTCGATTTTGATAAGATCCAGCATATATGGAAATTCGAAATCAGATCGCTTACTCGGCTGTCAGTGCTGTATTTACAGGGGATTAGCGTCATAGTGATACGATCAAAAACAAGTCTGCCAACAGGATAATCTTCGCTCATCGATCCCTTCCCCCCGACAACATGATCCTCAGCCGGTTTTCTATGATCAAAAAAAACCCGGCTTAATCAGCCGGGTCTGGGGGTTTACTGGTTGCGGTCCCTGTTCTTCAGGGCATTAGTCAGACGTTTACGCTGCCGCTCCTGAGAGACAGTCAGCTTCTGACGTTTCTCATTACCAAATGGGTTATCACTGTTATGGAAGTGAATCCGGATCGGTGTCCCCATCATGTCCAGTGTCTTACGGAAGTAGTTCATCAGATAACGTTTATAGGAACCCGGCAGGTCGTTGACCTGATTACCATGCACCACAACGATGGGCGGATTATAACCCCCTGCGTGGGCATATTTCAGTTTCACCCGGCGGCCGCGGATCATAGGCGGCTGGTGGTCATCCTGTGCCATTTGCATAATACGGGTCAGCAGGGAGGTACTGATACGCTTAGTCGCCGACTGGTACGCTTCCTTCACAGATTCGTACAAATGGCCCACACCCGTGCCGTGCAAGGCAGAGATAAAGTGGATGCGAGCAAAATCGACAAAGCCAAGCCGGCGATCAAGCTCTGATTTCACCCGCTCTTTGACTTCGTTATCCAATCCATCCCACTTGTTCACTGCGATAACCAGCGAACGACCGGAATTGAGCGCAAAGCCAAGCAGGCTCAAATCCTGATCCGAAATATTTTCACGGGCATCGATGATCAGCAGCACTACGTTGGCATCTTCAACCGCTTTCAGTGTCTGGATAACCGAGAATTTCTCTACCGCTTCATTCATGTTCTTGCGGCGACGCACACCTGCGGTATCAATCAGCACGTACTCCTGACCGTCCCGCTCCATCGGAATGTAAATGGAGTCACGCGTGGTGCCGGGCATGTCGTAAACAACAACACGCTCTTCACCGAGAATCCGGTTAGTCAGAGTCGATTTACCCACATTCGGGCGACCGATAATCGCCAGTTTGATAGGTTGTTCCTGCAGTCGCTTATAGGCGGCTTCTGCATCTTCTTCTGTCAGGTTTGCCTTTTCGATGGCATCGGCGGAATCCAGGCTTTCGATATCGACAAAGCCGTCATCTTCCTCGGCCTGGCGTGCTTTCCATTCTTCAACGAAAGGCGCCAGTGCACGCTCCATCAGTGCCGTTACACCACGGTTCTGCGCGGCAGCGATCTGATACATATCATCCACGCCCAGCTGCCAGAAATCCGCACAGGCGCTGTCGGCATCGATACCGTCAATTTTGTTCACAACTAAAAATGTCGGTTTCTGACGGCTGCGAAGGTGCTTGGCAATAGCTTCATCCGAAGCGGTAAGGCCAGCACGGCCATCAACCAAAAACAGCACAACGTCTGCTTCTTCGATGGCGGTCAGCGATTGCTCCGCCATTTTTGTCTCGACACCTTCCTCGGAACCATCAATACCGCCGGTGTCGATGACAATGAATTCGTTCTCTTCGAGCTCTGCTCGACCGTACTTACGATCCCTGGTTAGGCCAGGAAAGTCAGCGACCAGCGCATCCCGGGTGCGGGTAAGACGGTTAAACAACGTCGATTTACCCACATTCGGGCGCCCGACAAGGGCAACTACAGGAATCATAATGAGTTTACCTCTATCTTTTTCATCATCTTAATGACAGTAATGTCTGTCTCAAACGACAATCACTACGTCAAGGGTAGAATAACAACGGCCCCTGATGTGAATACAAACAGGAGCCGAAGCGTTAATCTTATCACAGAATATGCCTGTGACTAAGGCAAATGCATTTTGCTCAATTTGCCTTCTCGGGTCACCACCAGGTAGCCATCTGACAGCGCTAACGGCGGGATAGCAATACCGCTGCCATCCGTTTGCTGCTGGGCAAGAAACTCACCCGTGCGGGTATCCAGCCAGTGCAGATAGCCCAGGCTGTCGCCCAGCACTAACTTCCCATTGATCACAGAAGGTGCACTGAGGATGCGGTGAGCCAGCTCAGTATTTTGCCACAGCTCTGTGCCACTGCGAATATCCACGGCGACCAGGTGATCCTCTGCCGTTACCAGAAACAGCAAGCCGCTGTCGATCACAAAGTCAGTGGCTGAAGAGTAGTTGCGTTTCCACACTTGCTGGCCGCTACGCAGATCGATGGATACCAGATTACCGTTGTAGCCGGCAGCATACAGGCGGTCACCGTCAATCACAGGTGCAGCATCGACATCGACCAGACGATCAATTTCCGTCGCTCCCTGCGGCTGGCCGATAGGCTGTTGCCACAAAAGCTGGCCGTTACGAATGAAAGCACCCGCCAGCCGGCCGTTGGCCTGCCCCCAGAATACCCCGCCGGAGATAGACACAGGAGAGCTGTCGCCCCGCAGCGTCAACGATGGCACTTCACTGCTGATTTGCCATTTAGACGCCCCGCTTTCTGCATCTAAAGCCTGAAGAATGCCGCGGCTGGTATTCACCAACAGCAGGCCTTCATCCGCCAGTGGTTTAGCCAGCACTTCGCCATCAATACCGACACGCCAGGCTTGCTCACCGGTTTCTGCATCCAGCGCAATGACTTCAGCATTTTCACTGCCGATAAAGACTTTGTTGTAAGCCACCGTCAGGCCACCAGACAACTTAGCATTGCCGCCGCCGGCAATCTCGTGCTCCCACACGCTCTTACCCGTTGCCGGATCTAAGGCTTCCACCTTGCCTTCACGGCTGGCTACAAACAACTTCCCGTATCCCGTCACCGGAGACAGACGCGAGTAATAATGCTGTACGCCTTCATCAATATTGCGTGTCCAGTCCTGAACAGGCGTGAACTGGTTTTCAACCGCAGGAAGAGGCGCCATTTGCACCGCTTCTTCTTCACTGGCACAGCCGCTCAATACACCAATAGCGACAGCGAGCGCTACAGCTTGCTTCAATAGCTTTCGCATACTCTGTCGCCTTTACTGGGCCAGGTCGTCAAGTTTAATTTGCAGTGCCGGAGATGCACCCAGTTGCTGCGCGCTGATATAAGCATCTCGAGCTCCTGATTTATCCCCTTTCTGCAGCAAAATATCACCGCGCAGTTCAGCCACTTTACCCTGCCAGCTTTCCGCTTTCACTTTATCCAGTTCCGCCAGTGCATTGTCGTAAGACTGCTGGGCCGCCAGAATACGCGCCAGTCGGGTATGAGCCACAGGCAACAGAGCAACATCCTCTGTGTGACTGATAGCCCAGTTTAACTGCTCTGCAGCAGCGTCCAGTTCACCTTTATCCACCTGCACTTTGGCCAGTTGCAATGCAGCCAGCACCGCATACTGACTGCTTGGGTTATCATTGATAAACGTCTGGGCCTGACTGATAGCCTCGTCGCTGCCACTGTCCAGAGCCTGTACAGTCTGAGTATAAGCTTCAGAAGCCTGTTCCTTAGCAGCCTGCACCTCTCCCTGATAATAACGCCAGCCATACAGGCCGCCCAGGCCAAGTACGGCACCAAGCACAACGGCTTTACCGTTCTCTTTCATCCATGCCTTGATGGATTCAATCTGTTGCTCTTCTGTGGTATTGACGTCCACGTCCTGTCCTCTCTTAAATCAATTCTGCCAGCTTAGCGGCAACCTCTGCCTGAGCCAATGTTTGCTGCTCACCGCCACGGAGATCCTTAACAACTACAGTACCTTCTGCAATTTCGTTCTCCCCCAGAACCAGAGCAACAATCGCACCCACATTATCTGCGCGTTTAAACTGTTTCTTGAAGTTACCGCCACCAAAGTGACTCATCACTCTCAGTCCCGGTACGGCTTCGCGCAGGGTTTCCGCCAGCTTCATGCCTGCCATCAGTGTACCTTCACCGGCAGTCACGACGTAGACATCCACACTGCGGCGAACGTCGGTCAGCTCCAGGGTTTCCAGCATCAGTACCAGACGCTCCAGGCCCATAGCAAAGCCCACGCCTTGGGTCGCTTTGCCACCCAGCTGTTCAACCATACCGTCATAGCGGCCACCACCACATACAGTGCCCTGGGCACCCAGGCTGTCGGTGATCCACTCAAAAACAGTGCGGTTATAATAATCTAAACCACGCACAAGGCGTTCATTTACCTGGTATTCGATACCCGCAGCGTCTAATAGTTCACACAAACCTGAAAAATGCGCCTTGGAATCCTCATCCAGATAGTCAGACAGCTTCGGGGCATCAGTCAGAATCGCTTGTATGTCCTGATTTTTGGTATCCAGTACACGCAGAGGATTGGTGTACATACGGCGCTTGCTGTCTTCATCGAGCACATTAAGATGCTGCTCAAGGAAAGCTATCAAGGCGTCGCGGTACGCAGCACGGGCTTCAGAAGAACCGATAGAGTTCAGCTCCAGGCGTACATGCTGATCAATGCCCAGTTCACGCCACAAACGTGCCGTCATCATGATCAGCTCGGCATCAACATCCGGCCCTTCAATGCCAAACACTTCCACGCCAAACTGATGGAACTGGCGGTAGCGGCCTTTCTGCGGACGCTCATGGCGAAACATGGGGCCCATATACCACAAGCGCTGTTCCTGGTTGTACAGCAGGCCGTTTTCGATACCGGCACGCACACAACCTGCCGTCCCTTCAGGACGCAGTGTCAGGCTGTCACCGTTGCGGTCTTCAAAGGTATACATTTCCTTTTCGACCACATCGGTCACTTCACCGATGGCACGCTTAAACAAATGCGTCATCTCGACAATCGGCATACGGACTTCACTGTAACCGTAAGCGCTGACGACTTGTTTCGCGGTATTTTCCACTTTCTGCCAAAGCGGAGACTGAGTTGGGAGGCAATCGTTCATGCCTCGAATTGCTTGAATTTGTTTCGCCACGTTGATTCTCAATTAACCGATGGGGATTAAGTTCGAATGAATAGAACTGAATATATAAGTTATGCAGGACGTTGTGAACCTTACCCCGAAGGATTCCGGGGTAAGTCAGACAGAAAAGGCTTACTTTTCGATGACGTCAATCCGGTTCCGCTGATCCATCATGGCCGCTTTGGCCCGGATCTTGGTTTCCAGCTGATCGATCACATTGTCATTATCAAAACGCTCTTTCTGGCGCACACCGTCTTCATAGAAAGCACTCTTGCGGTTACCGCCGGCAATGCCCATATGGGACACTTCTGCTTCGCCCGGCCCGTTCACCACACAGCCAATGACAGAGACGTCCATCGGGATAGTGATATCTTCCAGGCGCTGTTCCAGCTCGTTGACTGTGCCAATCACATCAAATTCCTGACGTGAACAGGTTGGGCAGGCAATAAAATTAATGCCTCGGGAACGAATACGCAGAGATTTCAGGATATCAAAACCGACTTTAATTTCTTCGATGGGGTCGGCGGCCAAAGAGATGCGCAGCGTATCGCCAATCCCCTCAGCCAGCAGCATGCCCAGACCAACGGCAGATTTGACCGCGCCGGCACGCGCCCCCCCAGCTTCAGTGATACCCAAATGCAAAGGTTGCTTGATTTGCTTTGCCAGCCTGCGGTACGACTCCACAGCCAGAAATACGTCGGAGGCTTTGACACTGACTTTGAATTGATCAAAGTTCAGCCGATCCAGGATCTCAACATGACGCATCGCCGATTCCACCAGCGCATCAGGTGTTGGTTCACCGTATTTCTGCTGAATATCTTTTTCCAGCGAGCCGCCGTTTACCCCGATTCGGATCGGGATATTGTTGTCGCGAGCACAGTCCACCACAGCACGGATACGATCTTCACGACCGATATTACCCGGGTTGATGCGCAGACAGTCCACGCCATACTCCGCCACTTTCAACGCAATTCGGTAATCAAAATGAATATCGGCCACCAAAGGCAGATTCACCTGTTGCTTGATCGCTTTAAAAGCTTCAGCCGCATCCATGGTAGGCACGGAAACGCGGACAATATCGGCACCGACTTTTTCCAGTGCGCGGATTTGTGCCACTGTCGCTGCCACATCTGTGGTACGGGTGTTGGTCATTGACTGCACCGCAATCGGTGCACCATCACCAATTGGCACCTTACCCACATAAATTCGGGTGGAAGGACGACGTTTAATCGGAGACTCGTTATGCATCTTTCATTCTCTGTTTACAACGGCAACTTCAACCTGGCGACTCTGCCAGCCGGGTAGCCGCTCAGATCAACTGGTTCACCTTTGAAGCTCATTGTAACAACACTCGGCGCACCGAGCACTATCTTAAACGGAGCCTGTCCTTCAATAGAGACAACATCGCCGCTGGATTTGATACCTGTATCAAGTTGTTTGCCATTGGCATCACGAATATCAATCCAGCAGTCACCGTTAAAAGTCAGTTGCAGATCAGGTGCCGGCGCTTCTTCCGCAACCGGGGCTGCATCGGCAATCAGTGAGTCATTGGCTTCATCAAACAGCACATTGCCGTCATCATCAATCACACTGCCCGCAGGCATCTCGCCGGCGCTATTGCTGGCGGCTTCATCGAAGGTGTTGAGCGGTAAATCATCACCACCCGCAGTATTGCTGTATGAGTCGTCAGCGGGACTTTCTTGCGTTGCTCCTTCCGCAATCGCGCTCACGTCGTCTGTGTTCAGCGTTCCCGCCATGTCATCGACCGTACCGGCCAGTGATTCATCTAGAGGCGGATTCGCTGGCGATACTTGCTCAGAGATAACCGGGGTTTCCGTTTTTTGCTCTGTCTGCCACCACCAGGCTGCTGTCATACCGACAATCACAGCCCCCAGCAGCCAGGTCAGGCCCATGACACGGTTATCGTGTTTGTCACGCTTGGTTTTACGGGAAAAACTTTGCATGGTCTGGGCTTGCGGCTGCCCCTGACCAATGCTTTCAAGTTTGTTCAGTACTTCGTTAACATCAAGACCGACAAATTTTGCATACGAGCGGACATAACCACGGGTAAAGGTGGCCATCTGAGCTTCATCAAACCGGTTGTTTTCAATGTCATCGATTACAGACATCCGCAAGCGCAGTCGGCTCGCTACATCCTTTTGAGAATAGCCAAGCTGCTCACGCGCCTGGCGTAGCATATCTCCGGGACGAATGACGTCTTCCGTTACTCGTTCTTCGTTCTGTTCAGTATTCATTGGCTAGATAATTCTGATATTGCTGAGAATCAGGAAATTGTTGTCGCAACAATTCGGCATATTTTTCCACCCGATCAAGGCGACCGCTCTGGCGTGACGACTGAATTTTAAGAACAAGACTATCAGCAGTCTCTCCGTATCGCAGACTGAATGCATCCAGTCTGGCATCGGCCTGCTGGTAATCACCACCAGTCAACTCCAGTCTTGCCAGCTGCAACATAGACAGCGGACGGTAAGGCTCATGATCCAATGCTTTTCTGAAATAATCTGCAGCTTGTGTCGCATCACCATGTTTTATGCTGCACAAAGCCGCATTTTCATATGTCGCTGAAGCCTGAAAATAATCCGGCTGTAAAACAGCACGCATAAAGGCGTTATCTGCTTCATCAAACCGTGCTTCATTACACAAGAATACACCATAGTTATTAAGCACATCGCCATTTTTGGGGGAATATTGCAATGCTCGGACATAGAGCGCTTCAGCTGAACGGTTTTCACCCACTTGTTGGTAATAATGTGCCATGGCAAGTTGTGCTCTGGGGTGATCCGGCGCAACGTCTAAGGCTTTCTGTAAATTTTGCTGTGCTCTCTGCCGCTGACCTTGCTCAAGGTAACTGAGTCCGAGTGTCACTCTGGCATCCGCTACCGCAATGGGATCCACACTGCGCTCCTTCGCTGTCGGGTCAACGGTTACACAGCCCACTAGCAAACAAGCGGCAAAAAAGCCGCTTGTGATCGGATACAGGGTCCAGCGTATCATAACAACTCCTTGCTCACATCCATTTCGAGCTTTATGTTATTGTTATCAGACCGCTTTTACTGGGATTGGTTTCCCTTTAGCTTGTTTTGCCATAGTGCGTTTTGTGCGGTCAATCACATCACCAACCAATTGTCCGCAGGCGGCGTCGATATCATCACCACGTGTTTTACGCACAGTCACAGTGAAGTCGTACTCCATCAGTGTTTTCATGAAGCGGTCAATCCGTGAATTGCTTGGCTTACGATAAGGGGAACCCGGATACGGATTGAAAGGGATCAGGTTAATTTTCGCCGGGGTATCTTTCAGCGTGTGTGCCAGTTCCCGCGCGTGTTCCATACCGTCATTGACATGATCCAGCAGTATGTATTCCACTGTGACTTTGCCGCGGTTGGCATTCGAGGAGGCGATATAGCGACGTACCACATCCAGGAAAGTCTCGATATTGTACCTGTCGTTAATCGGCATGATTTCAGAGCGCAACTGGTCATTACCGGCGTGCAGAGAAATCGCCAGTGCCACATCTATCTTACCTATCATCTGCTCAAGACCAGAGACTACGCCTGATGTTGACACAGTGACACGGCGCTTCGACAGACCAAAACCCAGATCATCGAGCATGATTTTCAGTGACGGAATCAGGTTTTTCATGTTCAGCAAGGGCTCACCCATGCCCATCATAACCACGTTAGTGATAGGACGACGGCCCGTTTCTTTCTCAACACCGATTTCTTTGGCCGCGCGCCATACCTGACCGATAATTTCTGACACTTTCAGGTTACGGTTAAACCCTTGCTGTGCAGTAGAGCAGAATTTACAGTCCAGCGCACAGCCTACCTGGGAAGACACGCACAGAGTGGCACGGTCATCATCAGGAATGTACACAGTTTCCACATCCTGATCACCGACACGCATGGCCCACTTGATAGTGCCGTCTGCCGAGTACTGCGCTTCAGATACATAAGGGGCACGAATCTCAGCCACGGCTTTGAGTTTCTCGCGCAGCTTCTTATTGATGTTGGTCATTTGATCAAAGTCATCGCAACCGAAATGATACATCCACTTCATGATCTGATCCGCGCGGAAGGCTTTTTCGCCCAGCTCTTCGGCAAAATACTGCCGCAGTCCTTCGCGATCGAAATCCAGCAGATTGATTTTGGCATTCGTCATCGGTTGTCGCCTCACTAAAAAATGACTGATCCTGCACCCGGCATGTCAGGAAACGCTGACCCAGGGTGGCCCCAAATAGCGGGAAGATTCAAGGCGCGAAATTGTACAGACTTTATCGGCGTGTTTCCACTTTTGCTGCTAATGTCAGCTAAGCAGCTGATTACAGCTTAGCTGACGCCAGCCGGCGCCTCCATCAAACCTGAATAGATAAAAATGATAAAAAAACGGGAAGCCTTGGCTTCCCGTTGTATCCGCTTGCAGATAATGAATCAGTCACGAGGACAAATTTCATCCTCGGAAAAGAAATACGCAATTTCACGGGCGGCAGACTCTGGGCTGTCAGAGCCGTGCACGGCATTCAGGCGCGTACTTTCTGCGTAATCGGCACGCAGTGTCCCGCACGCGGCTTCTTCCGGGTTGGTTTTCCCCATCAGCTCACGGTAGCGCGTAATCGCATTGTCGCCTTCCAGTACCTGTACCATCACAGGGCCCGACGTCATGAATTCAATTAACGGCGCGTAAAACGGCTTGCCTTCGTGCTCAGCGTAAAACCCCTGTGCCTGCTGTTCGGTTAAACGCAGCATTTTCGCCGCCACAATCGTCAGACCGGCGCTTTCCAAACGATGATAAATTGCACCGATCTGATTACGGCCTACTGCATCCGGTTTTACAATTGAGAAGGTACGTTCAATTGTCATTATTATATTCCTTATACTCAGTTCACTTCTGGCAGGCAGGTTTCCCTGTCCCATAGCGCTTACTGTAACAGCAACGCGGCAATATTTGCCACCCCAAGCCCCGTCGCGCCCGCTGCCCAGCGTGCATCAGCACCGTCACGGAAGCAGGAAGCCAGGTCGAAATGAACCCAGCGGCTGTCATCGCTGACAAAACGGGACAAAAAAGCAGCAGCATTCGAAGCACCGCCCATGCCGCCACCTTTCACAGCACGGCTGTTGGCGGTGTCAGCGTAATCAGACGGACAATTATTCTGGTGCCATTTTTGCAGCGGTAACGGCCATGCGGGCTCATTAACCAGCTCAGACAATTGCTGTGCTTTGCGCAGCAGCTCAGGCTGCATGGAGAAAATGGCGTTATAGTCCTGACCCACAGCCATCATGGCTGCACCGGTCAGCGTCGCGGCATCAATGATCAGCGGCGCCTTCATTTCACCGGCTTTGATCAGGCCGTCAGCCAGTACCAGACGCCCTTCCGCATCGGTATTGACCACTTCCACCGTCAGACCATTCTTATAGGTCAGAATATCGCCCAGCTTGTAGGCATTACCGGCGACCATGTTCTCGGCACAGCACAAGATCAGTTTAACGCGCTTTTTCAGGCCTTGTTCAATGGCATAGGCCAGCGCAGCTGTTACTGTTGCCGCCCCGCCCATGTCGCATTTCATCGCCACCATGCCGGCACTGGACTTGATGCTGTAACCGCCGGAGTCGAACGTAATGCCTTTACCGACCAGGCAGGCATGCACAGGCGCATCCGCATCCCCGGTCGGGTTAAAGTCCAGCGTCAGCATCACAGGCGGACGGCTGCTGGCGCGGCCGACACTGTGCGTACCAATCCAGCCTTCGGTCAGCAGTTCGTCGCCAACCAGTACTTCATGGCTGATGTTATCGCCGGCCACGCTTTTCAGGAAGGCTACCGCATCCTGCGCCAGTTTTTCCGGGTACATGTCTTCCGGCGTCGCATTGACAACCTGACGTACCCAGTCTGCACTGCGACGGCGTGCGTTCAGCAATTCCAGCTCGTCTTCATCCTGGGAAGCCCATTGCACGTCCACCGATTTGCGTGTTGCGGCAAAGCCACAATAAAACGCCCACTGGCGCTCGTAGCTCCAACCCTCGCCGCTCAGGCTGGCCTGAGTCGCCCCCTGAGAAGAAAGCTGACGGGCCGCCTGCTGAATGCGGCGCAGCACAAAATCATCCTGATAATGAATGATCACGCTGTCCTGCTGGTAGGAGACCAACGCTTTATCGCCCCAGGCACCCTGACTCGGTTCTGCGCAAAGTAATACGGTAAGCATATCTGTGTTCCCTAAGTTGAAAACGCACAACAGCGTGAACTGTTGTGCGTAAAAATAGACCGGAGAAAGAAATTAATCCTGGGCCAGAATGTTCGCCAGTGTGCGCACACCCATGCCCGTTGCGCCCACGCCCCATTTATCGCTGGCCGATTTACGGTAGGTGCCGCTGCAGTCTAAGTGCAGCCAGCCGTGCTTATAGTCTTCGACAAAGTAAGACAGGAAAGCCGCCGCTGTACTGGCACCCGGCATGAAATCGCCGGTTGAAATGTTGGCCAGATCAGCAAAGCTGGATGGCATCATACGACGGTGATGCTCGCCCAGAGGCAAAGGCCACAAACCTTCGTGCTCTTCACTGGCGGCAATCAGCGCTTTCTGCGCCATGCTGTGGTCAAAACTGAACAAGGCATGGTAGTCATTACCCAGGGCATTCTTCGCCGCGCCGGTCAGGGTCGCACAGTCAATGATCAGGCCCGGTTTTTGCGCGCTGGCATAAATCAGACCATCGGCCAGCACCAGGCGGCCTTCAGCGTCTGTGTTGAGGATTTCAACCGTCTTGCCATTTTTGTACGTAATGATATCGCCCAGTTTAAAGGCACGACCCGATACCATGTTTTCCGCACAGCACAAGATCAGCTTGATGCGCTTTTGTACGCCGCGGGCAATCGCCAGCGCCAGACCGCCGGTGGCCATTGCTGAGCCGCCCATGTCAGCTTTCATCGCCGCCATGCCCTCAGAAGGCTTCATGCTGTAGCCGCCGGAATCGAAGGTAATGCCTTTACCGACCAGACACGCTGCAACAGGTGCTTCAGCGTCACCGCTAGGGTTGTAATCGAGAATGAGCATCGCAGGAGAGCGCTCTGAACCACGGCCAACGGTATGAATGCCGATCCAGCCTTCATCCAGAAGATCGTTGCCTTTAATGACTTTGTAACTGACATGATCAGGGGCCAGAGATTTGATGAACTCACCGGCACGGTTGGCCAGATGCGAAGGGTTCACCACTTCCGCACTCTGGTTGATAATATCGCGAACCCAGTTGGTGGCGGTCAGACGCGCCTGCAGTTCCGCTTCATCTTCATCATCCAGCTCAGGCCAGCTGACACTGTTGCCCGGCTTGGCATTACGGTGTCCCTGAATGAAAGACCAGATGGTTTCCAGATCCCATTCTTCACCGCTCAGAGTAACTTGCTTGATACCCTGACCGTCCAGAGTCCGGCCGGCACGCTGAATCAGATTCAGCACATCGTCGTTAGTCACATGAATCTGAACACCGTTGGCGGTATAAGACACCAGTGCATTCTCACCCCACTGCTCAGCAGCAGCGTCCTGAGTCAGAAATACTGACATAGTAGAAGACATGTAAAACTCCTTGAGTATATGCCCAACGAGCACTCACAGCTCGTACAGGCGGCATGCTTATGACTTCCAGAAAGCCGGATTCTGTCCTTCGGCTGTCTGTGCCTGATAGGCCATAGCTCGCATCCAGTCACACTGAATTCACTGTGTTTATGGTGCATGAATGCGGAATTTCAAGTTAAGCAATGCGAAAATACAACAAAGCGGACCTTTTGGTCCGCCATTTAGTTTTGTCAGTGCAGGCAATTTGCTGGCTGTCACTCACATATTAAAGCGATTGGTTTACCTTGCCGTCAAATAAGCAAATAAACAAGGCATTTGCCGCAAGATTAAGAGAATGATCGACTATTAACGAATATCGACTCAGTCCTTTTCTTCCATCCAGCACAATTGCACCGCTTCCAATACTTTTTCCCCGCAGTGGTTTGGGTCATCATCAAACTCGTCCAGCGCCAGAATCCAGTCCCGTAACTCGACAAAATGAATGCTTTGCGGGTCAATGTCCGGATGCTCTTCCAGCAAGGCAATGGCAATGTCTCTGGAGTCAATCCATTTCAGTCCCATAATTCACCTGCCCCTGTTGCAAACAGAAAGTATTAAGAGTGTAGCAAGCCCGCCACCAAAGGGTAACGGGCTTGCTGATTAATGGTTTTCGCTGGCCAGATTGATGGTGTAACGAGGAATTTCAACCACCAGATCTTCATCTGCCACTCTGGCCTGACAGCCCAGACGAGACTCAGGTTCCAGGCCCCATGCCTTATCCAGCATGTCATCTTCCAGCTCTTCACTTTCGTTCAGCGAATCAAACCCTTCACGGATAATGACGTGACAGGTTGTGCAAGCACAGGACTTTTCGCAGGCATGCTCAATACCAATGCCGTTTCGCAGTGCCACATCCAGCACAGTTTCGCCACTAGATGCATCCAGCACAGCGCCCTCTGGGCAAAGTTCTTCGTGGGGTAATACAACAATTTTAGGCATGCCTAAACCTCATCAATCGATTGACCGGCCAGTGCCTCCCGAATGGATTTATCCATACGGCGTGCGGCAAATTCCTGGCTTGCTTTATCAGTTTTCTTAATACCGGCTTCAATCGCACGCGGGTCTTCCCCCTGACGCAATTGAACCAGCTCCATCATGGCGGTTTCCAGTGCTTCGCGCTCTTGTTTCGACAGCAGTGTCTCGCCATCGGCAGCCAAGGCCGCAATCAGCCCTTCCAGCACCCGATCCGCCTCTACGCGCTGCTCAGCCAGTGCACGGGCATCTTTATCTTCGCGAGCATGTGTCATCGAATCGCGAATCATGTTGGCAATCTCGTCATCCGTCAAACCGTAAGACGGTTTGACCTGAATGGAAGATTGCACACCAGAGCTTTTTTCCATCGCGGTGACCGACAGCAGCCCATCCGCATCAACCTGGTAGGTCACGCGTACATGTGCCGCGCCTGCGGCCATCGCAGGGATGCCACGCAGGGTAAAGCGGGCCAGTGAACGGCAGTCTGCGACCATTTCACGCTCACCTTGCACCACATGCACAGACATTGCCGTCTGGCCGTCTTTAAAGGTGGTGAATTCCTGCGCGCGGGCAACCGGAATCGTGGTGTTACGGGGAATGATCTTTTCGATCATGCCGCCCATGGTTTCAATGCCCAGTGACAAGGGAATCACATCCAGCAGCAGCATCTCAGCATCGGGTTTATTGCCGGCCAGAATATCGGCCTGGATTGCCGCACCGATAGCGACCACTTTATCAGGGTCAATCGATGTCAGCGGTGTTTTGCCAAAGAATCCACCCACCATCTCACGCACCAATGGTACGCGTGTTGAGCCGCCGACCATCACGGTTTCAATCACTTCATCAAGTGCGATACCCGCATCTTTCACCGCCCGGCGGCAAGACATCAGCGTCTTTTTCACCAGCGGCTGAATCAGGGCTTCAAACTGAGTTCGGGTAATTTGACCCTGCCAGCCCAGCACGTCAATCTCAGCACTGTCGCAATCGGTCAGAGCCACTTTGGCGTCTGTGGCCACATCCTGCAGTGCACGGCGCTCGGAGGCTGTCAGGATGTCACTGTGGCCACTCTGGGCCAGAATCCACTCCGCCAGCAGATGATCGAAGTCATCGCCACCCAGTGCTGTATCACCACCGGTTGCCAGGACTTCAAATACGCCTTTAGACAAACGTAAAATTGAGATATCAAAGGTACCGCCGCCAAGATCATAAACGGCAATCACACCTTCCTGACCCGAGTCCAGACCGTAGGCAATGGCTGCTGCGGTGGGTTCGTTCAGTAAACGTAATACCTTGAGGTTGGCCAGTGACGCCGCATCTTTGGTGCAGGCGCGCTGGGCATCGTCAAAGTAGGCAGGAACCGTAATCACGACACCTTCCAGTTCGCCGCCCAAGGTCGCTTTCGCACGCTCAGCCAGGGTTTTCAGAATATCCGCAGACACCTGAACCGGATTGACCTTACCGCGGCGGGTCAGCAGTTGCGGTAAGCCTGACTCTGATGCCTCAAACTGATAAGGCAAATTAGGGTAACGTTGCTGAATATCGGTCAGCGAGCGTCCCATCATGCGTTTGACGGAAATAATGGTATTCGCAGGATCCTGCTGAGCCAGTTTTTTGGCTTCGTCGCCAACGAGAATGCTTTGCTCATTATAATGAACAACAGAAGGTAGAATTGACTTGCCTTGCTCGTCGGGCAGGGTCTCAGCCACGCCACTACGCACAGCAGCAACGAGAGAGTTGGTGGTTCCCAAGTCGATACCCACCGCCAGTTTGTGTTCGTGCGGTGCAGCGCTTTGACCAGGTTCAGCAATCTGTAACAGTGCCATTGTCCTTCCTGTGGGCTTTAAGCTGGTAAGTAAATAAAATCAGTCGAACAGCGTCTCTTCCAGACGTTCGACCTCGACTCGCAGCTTTTCGATGAATTTGAGTTTACGTACTGCGTCTGCTGCTGGTTCCCACTCGCCGGCTTCCAGCAATTGTTTCAACTCACTGAGTTGGGCTTTGTGCAAACTGACTGCCTGCTGATCAAAATCAAACAGGGCGGACTCAGGGTCCTCAGCGGAAGGGATCTCTTCCAAAGCTTCACGCAGTTCCATTTGCTGCATCAGAAATTCAGGATCCTGCAAGGTCTGCTGCTCGGCGCGAATATCAACGCCGTTTTCCGCCAGCATATACTCAGCACGAGTCAACGGATTTTTCAGGGTCTGGAATGCGTCATTGATGTGAGCAGCTTTTTGAACGGCCATCAGTCGATCGCGCTCAGAAGCTGTAGCAAAGTTATCCGGATGAAAACGTCGCTGCAGGTCGCGGAAACGTGTGGCAAGAAGGCTACCGTCCAGTTCAAACTGGAAAGGCAGGCCAAATAGTTCGAAATGATTCATATGGCGTCTGATATCGGTTTACAAGCAAGAGGCGCGAAACAGAATGCTCGCGCCCAGGCAATGTCTCGCCGTCAGCGAGTATTAAACGTTGAAGCTTTCACCACAACCACATTCGCTCGACACGTTAGGGTTGTTAAATTGGAAACCTTCATTCAGTCCTTCTTTGACGAAATCCAGCTCTGTCCCTTCCAGGTAAACCAGGCTTTTGGCATCGACGATCACTTTAACGCCGAATTGCTCAAAGACCTCATCGCCCTCGTCGATATCATCAACGAACTCAAGGACATAGGCCATACCAGAGCATCCGGATGTTCGGACACCCAAGCGCAGGCCTAAACCTTTGCCCCGATTTTCCAGGAAAGCCGCAACACGGCTCGCTGCAGTTTCAGTGATGGTAATGGCCATGAACAACAACCCTTATTTCATTAATTGCTTTGATGTTTCTTTTTGTAATCGCTAACAGCGGCTTTAATGGCGTCTTCAGCCAGAATTGAGCAGTGCACCTTCACTGGCGGCAGCTCAAGTTCTTCAGCAATCGCTGAGTTTTTGATCGATGCTGCTTCGTCTAAGGTCTTGCCTTTCACCCACTCAGTAATAAGTGAGCTGGATGCGATAGCAGAACCGCAGCCGTAGGTTTTAAAACGTGCATCTTCGATAATGCCTTCATCAGACACTTTGATCTGCAGTTTCATTACGTCGCCACATGCTGGCGCGCCAACCATACCGCTACCGATATTTTTATCGTCTTTATCAAATGAGCCCACGTTTCGCGGGTTCTCGTAATGATCAATGACTTTGTCACTATATGCCATGGTAATTTCCTCGAATTCGTGAAGACCGCAACTTAGTGGTGTGCCCACTCAACTGTGTTCAGGTCGATTCCCTCTTTGTACATATCCCAAAGCGGTGACATCTCACGCAGTTTGTCTACTGCGGTACGGATCTGCGAAATTGCGTAGTCTACTTCTTCTTCTGTCGTGAATCGACCAAAAGAGAAGCGGATTGAACTGTGAGCCAATTCATCATTCAGGCCCAAAGCACGCAGTACGTACGAAGGCTCCAGACTGGCCGATGTACAGGCAGAACCGGACGAGACCGCCAGATCTTTCAGTGCCATCAGCAGTGACTCACCTTCAACAAACGCAAAGCTGATGTTCAGATTGTTAGGAACACGCTGCTCCAGATCACCGTTGACTGTCATCGCTTCAATGTCTTTTACACCTTCCAGCAAGCGGTTACGCAGAGCCAGAGCATGCTGACGGTCCAGATCCATATCTTCTTTCGCGATACGGAAGGCTTCGCCCATACCGACGATTTGATGGGTAGCCAGAGTACCGGAACGCATACCACGCTCATGACCGCCACCGTGCATTTGTGCTTCCAGGCGGATACGTGGTTTACGACGCACATACAGTGCACCGATACCTTTAGGACCGTAAACTTTGTGCGCAGACAGGGAAATCAGATCAACTTTCATTTCCTGTACATCAATCGGCAGCTTACCGGCAGACTGAGCGGCATCAACATGGAAAAACACGCCACGTTCGCGGCAGATTTCACCAATTGCGGTAATGTCCTGAATCACACCGATTTCATTGTTCACATGCATAATGGAAACAAGAATGGTGTCTTCGCGGATGGCGTCACTCAGCTTAGCCAAATCGATCAAACCGTTTGACTCAGGCTCCAGGTAAGTCACCTCGTAGCCTTCACGTTCCAGCTGACGGCAAGGATCCAGAACCGCTTTATGTTCTGTTTTACAGGTAATGATGTGCTTACCTTTTTTGCCGTAGAAGTGCGCAATACCTTTGATCGCCAAGTTATCAGATTCTGTTGCACCTGAGGTAAATACGATCTCACGTGGGTCCGCATTCAGCAGGTCTGCCACTTGCTCACGGGCATTATCAACCGCTTCTTCAGCCTGCCAGCCAAAACGGTGGGAACGGGAGGCCGGGTTACCGAAGTTACCGTCCATTGTCATGCATTGCACCATTTTCTCGGCAACGCGTGGATCTACAGGGCAAGTAGCGGAATAATCTAAGTATATTGGCAATTTCATCTTCATCTCCAAAAACACGGGCCGCTGGGCGCTAGGAGCGAACATCGACACCTATAGTGGCGCTGTCGTGTGTATTCTTATGTCCAAAAGACGACTTCTGAAGGCGCTGGTCCTGGCGGTCTGACACCGTCAGTACGTCGTTGTCCTGCATCAGTTCACCGAGCGTAATATTGTTCAGAAAGTCACTGATGCGCGCGCTGAGGTCATGCCACAGGGTATGAGTCAGACAGCGTACGCCGCCCTGACAATCCCCTTTACCGTGGCACTTCATGGCATCGACCGATTCGTCGACGGCCGCGATCACAGTACCGACAGCAATTTGATGCGCCTCTTCGCCCAGTCGGTAACCACCGCCCGGACCACGCACGCTGGCCACCAGGCCGGCTTTACGCAAGCGAGCAAACAATTGCTCCAAATAAGACAGTGAAATCCCCTGACGCTCTGAAATATCAGCCAGAGGTACTGGACCGTCCTGAGAATGCAGCGCTACGTCCAACATGGCCGTGACTGCATACCGTCCTTTTGATGTCAATCTCATAACACACCGCTACCTACTCGAATCTATGGCAGCAGTGTCGCATACCCGACTAAAATGGTCAAGTATATACCTGACTAATTTAGTCAGGCATTATCTGTACGTTAAATAACTACTTTTTCTGTCCGGCGAGGGATTTTTGTACCGATGACAGCACACCGCGCAGGATATTCAGCTCCTGCTCTTCGGGTCTGGCGCGCACAAACAGGCGCCGTAATTTTGCCATCACCATGCCGGAGCGGCTGCTGATGAACTGTGTCTGCTCCATGACGTCATACAAATGGTCAAAGAACTTTTCCAGTTCCATGGTGCGCGGGTATTCAGGCAAACTGTTATCGGCAGGAAACGCTTGAGATTCCTTATCCAGATAGGCCATACGCACTTCATAACTGATCGTCTGCACAGCCATCGCCAGATTCAGCGAACTGTACTCCGGGTTAGCGGGAATATACACGTGGCAGTGGCACTTTTGCAGCTCTTCGTTGGTCAAACCAGTACGTTCACGACCAAACAGCAAGGCAACCGGGTGAGCCGGCGCTTCCTCAATGGCTTTAATGCCACACTCGCGGGGATTGAGCTGCGGCCATTCCAGACTACGGGAACGGGCGCTTGAACCGACCACCAGGCCGCAATCGGCAATCGCTTCATCCAGGCTGTTAACAATGCGGGCGTTTTCGACTACATCTGCCGCGCCGGCAGCCAGTGCGATAGCCTGGCCATCAATTTCACAAGCGGGCTCGACCAGAACAAGCTGGGTCAACCCCATCACTTTCATCGCTCGTGCCGCTGAGCCTATGTTGCCTGAATGTGATGTGCCCACCAGCACCACGCGGATTTGATCTAACATGACGGCCTGTTTTCCAACTCTGATTCCAAAACCGGGGGATTTTAGCACAGCCTTCTGTAAAGTGGGGAAAACATTGTAAGCGAAGCCTGGCAGCCAATTCCGATCTTACGCTGGATAAAAAATCACCACTTCCTTTTTACTCAGGCTCTGATATACTCGCCGCCGCTTTTTAGTTCTTTAACATCCGTTGGGAAGATCCTATGCATCCGATGCTAAATATCGCGATCCGTGCTGTCCGTAAAGCCGGTGACCATGTCGCTAAGTCTTTAGAAAAACCGCAAAGCATTGAAGTAAGTAAAAAAGGCAACGACGTTGTCACTAATATCGATCACGAAGCAGAAGCTATCATCATCGATACCATTCTGAAGTCTTATCCTGATCACTGCATCGTCGGTGCAGAGTCCGGCACCAAAGAAGGCCGCGACAAAGAATGCCAATGGATCATCGACCCAGTGGATGGCACCAATAACTTCGCCCGCGGTATTCCGCACTATGCGATTTCTGTTGCCCTGCGTATGCGCGGCCGTACTGAAGTGGCCGCTGTTTACGATCCTGCCCGTAACGAACTGTTCACCGCAACCCGCGGTTCTGGCGCACAGCTGAACAGCCAGCGCATCCGTGCTTCTCAGCCACGTAATCTGGCCGGTACGGTTCTGGCAAGCAGCCTGCCTTTCACTGCCAAACAACACTCTGAAAGCTACGCCAAAATTCAGCAGGCAATGTTTGTTGAATGTGATGACATGCGTTTGTCCGGTTGTACTGCTTTGGATCTGTGCTACCTGGCCGCCGGCCGTGTAGACGGTGTGTTCAAGCTGAGCCAGAAGCCTTGGGAAATGGCAGCCGGTGAGCTGATTGCCCGTGAAGCTGGTGCCATCTGTACCGACTTCACCGGTAACACCAATTACCTGACCTCTGGCAACATAGTTGCAGGGAATGTGCGCGTCGTGAAGCCTATGCTGGCGAAAATCCGTGAACACGGTAGCGAAGCACTGAAAAAATAATACTGCACTGAAAACCACTGCCTGTACGGTGGTTTTCAGCAGCCACACAAAAAGCCCCGGCAATCAGATTGCCGGGGCTTTTTTACGTCTTCAGCCAACGTTTAAGGGCGGAATTTAACCTGCCCCAATCGCCATTACGGCATGGCGTCGAATTCTTCGCCTTCTTTTTCCACTTTTGGCGGCATCAGGTGCTCACGGGTAATACCCAGTTTCAGCGCCAGTGCCGAAGCGACATAGATAGAAGAATAGGTACCGACGGTAATACCGATCAGCAGTGCTGTGGCAAACCCGTGGATCATAGTGCCGCCTTTCATAAACAGGGCGATCACCACGAACAAGGTGGTCCCTGAAGTGATCAGGGTACGGCTCAGGGTTTGAGTAACAGAGTTATTCATCACCTCTGCCGGGCCACCTTTACGCATCTTGCGGAAATTCTCACGGATACGGTCAAACACCACTATGGTGTCATTGAGTGAATAACCGACAACGGTCAGCAGCGCGGCGACAATCGTCAGGTCGACCTCAATTTGCAGCAGTGAAAAAATACCAATAGTAATGATGACATCGTGAGTCAGGGACAGTACCGCACCGGCGGCCAGACGCCACTCAAAACGCATGGATACGTACAGCAGAATACAGATCAGTGAGACCAGAATTGCCAAACCGCCCGCTTCTGCCAGCTCATCACCGACGTTCGGGCCGACAAACTCAATCCGGCGCATTTCGACATTCTGGTGCGTACCTTCACGGAGGGCATCCAGGATCTGATTACCCAGGGTTTCACCCGCCACGCCTTCACGCGGCTGGAGACGCACCATGACATCACGGGCCGTACCAAAATTCTGAACAATGGCATCGCCAAAACCGGACGCTTCGAGTGAATCACGAATCTGGCCCAAATCCGCAGGCTGCTCAAAGCCCACTTCAATCAGGGTACCACCGGTGAAATCCAGCCCCCAGTTCATGCCTTTAGTGACAACAATAGCAATGGAAGCAATGATCATCACTGCAGACAATACAAAGGCCAGCTTCGACCAACGCATAAAGTCGATCACTTTATCCGCTTTCATTAATTGAAACATGTCAGCGTCTCCTTAGATCGACAGTTTATCGATGCGCTTACCGCCATACAGCAGGTTCACCAACATACGGGTGCCCACGATAGCCGTAAACATAGAGGTCAGAATACCGATAGACAGCGTCACCGCGAAGCCTTTAATCGCCCCCGTACCTACCGCAAACAAAATGATAGCGGTGATCAGCGTGGTGATATTGGCATCAGCGATAGTGCTGAACGCATTGGCGTAACCTTGCTGAATCGCCTGCTGCGGGCTGCGACCATCGCGCAGCTCTTCACGAATCCGCTCGAAGATCAGCACGTTGGCATCCACCGCCATACCCACTGTCAGCACGATACCGGCAATACCCGGCAAGGTCATAGTGGCGCCCGGAATCATGGACATCACACCAATGATCAATACCAGGTTCATCGTCAGCGCCAGGTTGGCAATCAGACCGAACTTGCGGTAGTACAGCAAAGTGAACAACATCACGGCGACCATGCCCCAGATACAGGCCTGGATCCCCATGTCAATGTTCTGCTGACCCATAGAAGGACCGATAGTGCGCTCTTCCACAATTGAAATTGGCGCGATCAGTGCACCGGCACGCAACAGCAGTGCCAGGTTATGCGCTTCAGCCTGGCTGTCGATCCCGGTAATACGGAAATCACGTCCCAGCGCAGTCTGAATGGTTGCCTGGTTAATCACTTCTTCGTGTTTTTCCAGAATCACTTTACCAGCCGGGGAACGCTTGCCGCTGTCTTTATATTCAATGAACAGCGTTGCCATCAGCTTACCCACGTTATTACGGGAGAAAGCTGTCATTTTATTGCCGCCTTCGCTGTCCAGCTTGATGTTCACCTGAGGGCGACCATATTCGTCATTGCTGGATGTGGAATCGGTAATGTGTGAACCTTCAAGGATCACCCGCTTTTTCAGCACCACAGGATTCCCGTCACGGGAGGTTTTCACCTCACTGCCTGGCGGTACACGTCCTGCAGCGGCGGCTGCTAGATCCACGTTAGTATCCACTTCACGGAATTCCAGGGTTGCGGTGGCACCCAGAATTTCTTTGGCCCGTGCCGTATCCTGTACGCCCGGCAGTTCCACAACAATGCGGTTAGCGCCCTGACGCTGAACCAGTGGCTCTGCTACACCCAGTTCGTTAACCCGGTTACGCAGAATAGTAATATTCTGAGCAACGGCATAGTTACGAATTTCCTGCATCCGCGCTTCAGTGAAGCTGGCGGTGAGTGCAAAGCCACTGCCTTCAACGAACAGCATGTCCGGGTGCGAAGCCGACAGTGTACGTCTGGCTTCTTGTACTTGCTCGTCGTTACGAAGCCGGATTTCCACCCCGTCGCCTTTCACTGAAATCGCACGGTAACGGATACGGGCTTCACGCAGCTCAGTACGGAAAGTGTCTTCTTGCTGACCCAGCAGTTTATCCATCGCAGCATCCATATCCACTTCCATCAGAAAGTGCACACCGCCGCGCAGGTCCAGGCCGAGTTTCATTGGGGTGGCGCCGAGGCTTTCCAGCCAGGCAGGAGTAGAAGGTGCCAGGTTCAGAGCAACAACATAGTTATCGCCAAGAAATTGATTCATTAAATCGCGGGCACTGATTTGCGTCTCAGTGTCTTTGAAGCGGACCAGAATAGCCCCGTTTTCGAATGCGACAGATTTGTAGGAGAGTTTATCTTGATTAAGCTGCTCGGTAACTTTATCCAGCGTGGCCATTTCTACCGAGGCGCCACGCGCCCCGGAGATTTGAATCGCTGGATCTTCACCGAACACATTGGGAAGTGCATAGAGCAAACCGATGAGCAGTGCGAACACCACCATCAGGTTCTTCCACAAGGGATACCGGTTTAACACTGAGAAGATCCTTCAAAGCCATAAATTACAGTGATTTCATTGTGCCCTTTGGCAGAACGGCAGAAACAAAATCCTTTTTGATGGTAACTTCAGTTGTGTCGTTCAGTGCGATCACAATGTAGTCATTTTCCGCTGAGACTTTAGTGATCTTACCCACCAGGCCGCCGTTGGTCAGCACTTCATCACCTTTGCCCATCGAAGACATCAGGTTTTTGTGCTCTTTCACCCGCTTGGCCTGCGGACGGTAGATCATGAAGTAGAAAATTACAGCAAATAGACCCAGCATGATAAACAGCTGCATGCCGCCACCTTGTGGAGCGCCTTCTGCTGCTGCATGTGCCTGAGAAATAAAAAGACTCATTTATTCACGTCCTCGTTATAGTTAAACGTTTTTTAATGGTGGAACTTCGCGGTCCCGGCGCGCGTAGAACTCTTCTACGAATGCGTCGAAACGATCTTCTTCAATCGCCTGACGAATGCTTTCCATCAAACGCTGATAGTAGCGTAAGTTGTGGATTGTATTAAGGCGTGCACCCAAAATTTCATTACATTTATCCAGATGGTACAGATACGCCTTCGAGTAATTGCGACAAGTGTAACAGTCACAGTGCGGATCCAGTGGACTTGTATCCGTTTTATGTTTCGCATTACGGATCTTGATCACACCGCCGGTCACAAACAGGTGGCCATTACGGGCATTACGGGTTGGCATCACGCAGTCGAACATGTCGATACCGCGGCGCACACCTTCAACCAGATCTTCAGGTTTACCGACACCCATCAGGTAACGCGGCTTATCTTCCGGTAATTTCGGACAAGTATGCTCCAGCACACGGTGCATATCTTCTTTCGGTTCGCCAACGGCCAGACCGCCCACAGCGTAGCCGTCAAAACCGATCTCAGTCAGGCCTTGTACCGATACGTCACGCAGATCTTCGTATACGCTGCCCTGTACGATACCGAACAGGGCATTCTTATTACCCATTTTATCGAAATGGTTGCGGCTGCGTTTTGCCCAGCGCAGTGACATTTCCATCGATGTCTTCGCTTCGTCATGCGTTGCCGGATAAGGCGTACATTCGTCGAAAATCATCACCACGTCTGAGCCCAGATCGTACTGAATTTCCATCGACTTTTCGGCATCCATGAAAATCTTGTCACCGTTGACCGGGTTACGGAAATGCACCCCTTCTTCGGTGATTTTGCGGATATCACCCAGGCTGAACACCTGGAAACCGCCTGAATCGGTCAGGATCGGGCCTTTCCACTGCATGAAATCATGCAGATCGCCGTGCAGCTTCATCACTTCCTGACCCGGGCGCAGCCACAGGTGGAAAGTATTACCCAGCAGGATCTGTGCACCTGTGTCTTTCACTTCTTCCGGCGTCATGCCCTTTACGGTGCCGTACGTGCCCACAGGCATGAATGCCGGTGTTTCTACCGTACCGCGTTCAAAGACCAGACGGCCGCGACGTGCACGTCCCTGGGTTTTATCTAATTCAAATTTCACAAAGCCTCCAAAAGCCAGAGAAACAATCTGACGTTAAGTAGATGCAAAAGGCCCGTCGCCTGATGCACTGCAACCCCAATCAATCAGGATCGCGAACTGTCCGGCCCAAGACCAGACAGTGATATTGAGTAAAAGTTCAGTTATTCAGGCTGCCGCGCCAGAGTTCACGCGCACAGCCGGATATTGGCGCAGCGCAGCAGATTCAGCCCTGACGCCGGGCGATGAACATAGAATCCCCGTAGCTGAAGAAACGGTAACTGTGTTCAACCGCCTGCTGATAAGCACCCATGGTGTTTTCATAACCGGCAAACGCACTCACCAGCATGATCAGGGTGGATTCCGGCAGGTGGAAATTGGTGATCAGCACGTCCACCAGCTGGAACTCGTAGCCAGGGAAGATGAAAATATCCGTGTCGCCAAAGAAAGGGACCAGATCGGTGCCGTTCTTCAGGGCACCCTGAGCCGCACTTTCCAGCGAGCGAACAGAGGTGGTTCCCACCGCAATCACCCGGCCGCCACGGGCGCGGGTGGCCTGAATCGCATCAACCACCTCTTGCGGGACTTCGACGTATTCCGCGTGCATATGGTGATCATGAATATTATCGACCCGGACTGGCTGGAAGGTGCCGGCACCTACGTGCAAGGTCACGAAGGCAAACTCGGCTCCTTTTGCCTTGATATCCGCCAATAGCTGTTCATCAAAGTGCAGCCCGGCAGTCGGAGCCGCCACGGCGCCCGGTTTGGCATTATAAACCGTTTGATACCGCTCTTTGTCTGCTTCTTCGTCCGGGCGGTCGATATAAGGCGGCAAGGGCATGTGGCCAACCTGCTCCAGAATCTCCAGTACCGTCAGCGCACTGTTGAAGCGGATTTCAAACAAGGCATCATGGCGGGCAACCATTTCGGCTTCAAACTCGTCGTTTTCGCCCAACAAGAGTTGGGTGCCTGGTTTGGGTGCTTTAGAAGCCCGAACGTGAGCCAGAATGCTCTTATCATCAAGCAGGCGCTCGACCAGCACTTCCAGCTTACCGCCACTGGCTTTACGGCCGAACATACGCGCCGGGATCACCCGGGTATTGTTAAAGACCAGCAGGTCACCGGGACGCACCAGATCCAACACATCTCTAAACGATTTATGCCACACATCACCGCTGTTACCGTCCAGTTGTAACAGGCGGCTGGATGAACGCTCCGGCTGCGGATAACGTGCAATCAGTTCATCGGGAAGGTCAAAGTGAAAATCTGAAACTTGCATTTTTTAGGCCCTAACTTACAGCAGGCAGCTAGTATAGGCCGCCACACTGCAATATCAAGCCCGGAGAAATGTTATGAAATGATTTGTTATCAGCCTTTCTTGCGCGAACGCCACAGAAGCAGGCCGACGAGTCCCAGCAGCCATGCCAGCGAATAGCTTCCCCCGCTGTCATCGCTACCGCTGCTCTCTACCCGAAACTGTTCCAGCCCCGCATTACTGTAGTCTTTCAGAAAAGGATTCACGCTAAACACAGCAGCCGGGTTGGGATTGAAATCGCTACCAGCGACAGCGGCTATCCAGTCAAGGTAGGAAGGAACCTGGGTATAGACTCCGGGCAGATTGCCGGCACACCCTTCACCGAAGCTCACCAGCCCCAGCAGGCGCAGACCAAAATCCGGATCACTGCTGGCCTGCGGATCCTGCCAGACTAGCGGGCCGCCTGAATCACCAAAGCAGCTGTCGCGGGATAAATTAGGCGACGGGGGGGAGGCGCAGACAAAAATACTGTACACCCCGGGATGCACCGAACTCCCCCACAAGTTGTCACAGACCCGGTCGGGAACGCCAGACAATACCGTTTGTTGCAGTTGGGTTGAACCCGCGGCATCCGGATCCGGTGTCACACTGCCCCACCCCGAAATCAGTAAATTGGCTGGGCGGTTGCTGTTTGCCACCCAGGTATTGGCAAATTCCGCATCCGCCCGGTTCTGGGTCGGGACAGACGCTATCTGTATCGGGATCGCGGTTTCCGGCAGATCCAGACTCAGGCGGATGATGGCAATGTCATTGTTAAAATTACTGCTGTTGTAACTGGGGTGCACATTGATGGCGCTGACAGGTGCAGCATTTCTGCCTGTCGCACTGAATACCGAGGTAATACCGGCCCAGACTCTCACACGCAGGGGAGTGGCAATTCGGCCGCCATTAACAATGCAGTGCGCCGCTGTCAGTATGATGCGAGGAGCAATCACCACACCGCCACACAGGTACACTTCGGTGCCGTTATCAGAAAAATCAATATTGATAAACGCCTGCCAGGGGATATCTCCCGGCACAGCGGATATACCACCGATAATTCTGGTTGTTGGCGCGTATTGCTCTGCCTGGGCAGGCGACTCATCAGCCTTTGCCTTCGCCAGCCCTGACACAAAAAACAGGAAAGCCAGCAATAACAGGCTGTTAGTTATGGGGGCTTTCATAACTGCTACCCTCATGATTTACAGTCGCTTAATTATAATTCTCACTGTTATTGCGCCATTGTCACTTATTGAGAATTTGGACGGATAGTTCACGCCGAGGACAAAGCTGGCAGAGTGGCATCAGGCGCAGGAGGGATAAGCAATCAATGCCCTTGATAATAAAACCATTTTACGAGCCAGTTGTTAACACGCCGCTCTGATGCTGAGCGTGCGGAACGGCCCTTGTTCAGCGTTCCCTGCCCTGACTTCTGCGCCACCAGAGCATTCCCAGCAGCGCAATCATGCCTCCTGCCGTTACGCTCCCGCCTGATCGGCTCGCCATAGCATTACTCAGTGCACTGATAGCTTTGTCTTGGTTGCTGTCATTGCCTGTCCCTGGTGTCCCTGCTGGACTTTCGGCATTGAGGGTAAACGGGTTAAATGCAAAAACAGAGTCCGGGTAAAAGTTAAAACCCTCTCCCGCTATCAAGGCAATCCAATCACGATAATGGGAAACCTCAGTATAAACAGCAGGGAAATCCGCTCCGCATTCCGTCCCAAAGCTGACTAAGCCCACCAGCCGAAAACCCAGATCACTATCGGCACTGGCCTGGGGATTCTGCCACACCAAAGGACCACCGGAATCGCCCTGACAAGTGTCACGCTTAAGCGCAGGATCTGGTGACATCGCGCACACAAACATCGCACTCTGGGACGGTTCAACCACAGGGCCCCACACCTGTTCGCAATAATCGTCCGGCACACCCGCAAGCAACACATGCTGTAACTGCCGGGCTACAGTGGCCCCGGGCTCGGTTGAGGTCAGGCCCCATCCGGACACCAGTAAATTCTGACCGCGTTGGCTGTCGGGCACAAAGGTATTGTCAAATGCCGTATCGGCCTGCTGCTGTTCACTCACAGTGGCCAGCCGGATGGGCTGAGCGCCTGCCGGAATATCCTTGCTCAGGCGCAGCAAAGCAATATCATTGATAAAAGTCTCTTCATTAAAACCCGGATGCAGAGCAACAGCTGTCACCGGCAGGGCATTGAAATCAGTCACAGAGTCGGTCGAGGTGATACCCGCCCAGACAAAGATCTCATCTTGCTGCGCTGTGACTGAGCCTTCGGTAATGCAATGTGCGGCTGTCAGTACGGTATTCTTATCTATGATGACGCCACCGCACTGAAAGACATCAAGGCCGTCATTGCCGGCGTCAATATATACCAGTGCCTGCCACGGAATATTTTCCTGATATGTCGGGTTACCGCCGATGATCCTGGCTATCGGTTCAGTACGGGCTGATGCACTGGCTTGCGGCGCTTGCTGTTCGGCCATTACAACGCCTGAGATCAGCGACAAGGCCAGCACTGTGGTTAACGGTATGACTGAAAAGGTGTTCATCATCTTTCCTCGCTCCCTGGGCAAAAGCATCGCAGCAAAAGGGTTACATCGGATCTCATGAATCGATTAATGTGACTCAGGTAATACGACTCAGCTAAGGCGACCAAACAGCTTGCTCTCTCTAAGGATATTGGCGTTTTAGCGCAAAAAGTCAGCGATAAACAAAAGAGTTCAAAAAGTATTACCTGTGCCTCAAAATGACTGCATCATTGTGTTTCACTCTACACTGTATCTGATACTGCACGCTGTCACTGCGCTGTGACCCGGCATTGCTGCTACAGTGTCAGACTCGCTCTTATCTCACGGCAACTGATGTTGAACTCACTACTATGAACTTCCTGGCACACCTTCACTTGGCTGATCATTGTCAGAGTCATCTGGCGGGCAATTTGCTGGCCGATTTTGTTCGCGGCGATCCCTACCGGCAATATTCACCAGAAGTAGCTGCGGGTATCCGGTTGCATCGCTTTGTCGACGGCTTTATTGACAGCCAGCCTGAAGTCAGAGCCTGGCGCAGGGCGTTTCCGCCGGACATCCGCCGGGTAAGCGGCATCGCCCTGGATATGATCTGGGATCATTACCTCGCCCGCCACTGGCACAATTTCCATGACTTACCTTTACCCGTATTTGTTCAGCAGGCGCGTAAAGAAGTTGAAGGCTTTGCAGGAAAGGAACCGGAACATTACCGGCAAATGACGCAACACATGTGGCAGCAAGAATGGCTGATTCAGTATCAGCAGGCTGCCAGTATTCATCAGGCATTGGAACGCATGGCAATTCGCCGCCCGAAATTGAGTTCGCTGGCTGAATGTCCGCCTTTTCTGGCCGGGCATTATCAGGAGCTGGAGCAGAGCTTCTTCATTCTCTATCCAAGGCTGATGGATGCATCCCAAGCATTCTGGCGGGAGCACAAAACGGTGTTGCTAGGGCCGGAGTCAGCAGAATAAAGGTAAGCAGAAAATACCGAATAGAAATCTCAGAAAAGAAAAAGGGGAGCCAGAGGCTCCCAAGGCGATAACAATTCGTTAAGTGAAAGCGTTATCAGACTCAGGCTTGACGTGAACAAGCCTGGTCACAGTCGATAACGTTAATCGCAATCCCCTCTCGGGTAACAGCTGCGAAACGGTCTTACTAGGATAGATTGCTTATTGCCGGTCAATTCAATCAGAATTGATCTTCTTCAGTTGAACCTGTCAGCGCAGTCACAGAAGAGTTTCCGCCCTGAATGACGTTCGTCATCTTGTCGAAGTAGCCAGTACCCACTTCCTGCTGGTGCGCTACAAAGGTGTAACCCTTCTCTGCCGCCGCAAACTCAGGACGCTGTACTTTCTCAACATAATGGCGCATACCTTCACCCTGAGCATAAGCGTGGGCCAGCTCGAACATGTTGAACCACATGTTGTGAATGCCCGCCAGTGTGATGAACTGGTACTTGTAACCCATGTCAGACAGCTCTTGCTGGAACTTGGCAATCGTTTCAGCATCCAGATTCTTCTCCCAGTTGAAAGAAGGTGAGCAGTTGTAGGCCAGCAGCTGATCCGGGTATTTAGCATGGATAGCTTCTGCAAACTTACGCGCTTCTTCCAGACAAGGCGTCGCTGTTTCACACCAGATCAGGTCAGCATACGGGGCATACGCCAGACCACGGGCGATAGCCTGATCGATACCGGCACGAACGCGGTAGAAACCTTCCTGCGTACGCTCGCCGGTAATGAAGTCGGCATCGTACGGGTCGCAGTCGGAGGTCAGCAAATCGGCAGCGTTGGCATCGGTACGGGCAATCACCAGCGTCGTTGTGCCGGAAACGTCAGCCGCCAGACGGGCAGCAATCAGTTTTTGTACCGCTTCTTGGGTTGGCACCAGGACTTTACCGCCCATATGGCCGCATTTTTTCACCGAAGCCAGCTGATCTTCGAAGTGCACACCGGCAGCTCCTGCGTCAATCATGCTGCGCATCAGCTCGTAAGCATTCAGCACACCACCAAAGCCGGCTTCCGCATCTGCAACGATAGGCAGGAAGTAATCAATGCCGCCTTCTTCCGGGCTTTTGCCGTTGGCCCACTGAATCTGATCAGCGCGGCGGAAAGAGTTATTAATGCGCTTGACAACCGCTGGCACAGAATCGACCGGGTACAGGGACTGATCCGGATACATGGATGATGCCGTGTTGTTATCAGCAGCCACCTGCCAGCCTGACAGATAAATCGCTTCAATTCCCGCTTTTGCCTGCTGAACGGCCTGGCCGCCGGTCAGCGCGCCAAGACAGTTCACATAGCCTTTCTTGGCAGAGCCGTTCACTAATTCCCACAACTTATCAGCACCGCGCTGAGCCAGTGTGTTCGCCGGTACGACCGAACCACGCAGATTAACCACTTCTTCCGCAGTATAAGTACGCTTAACATGTTTCCAACGTGGGTTCTCCGCCCAATCCTTTTCAATGGCTTCGATCTGTTGCTGGCGAGTCAGTGTCATAATAAATCCCTCGTATTATGTGACGATATTTCGCAAAATCTGGACGTTCTGCGCTTCAGTTCTACTCAGTTTTCTTGGGCTTCCTCTGCCCGGGCTACGCCGGGCAGTACTTGCGCACTATGTGCTTATTGTTGTGTGTTACAGTTCCGGTTTGAATGCTTGCTACACTGTTATTCCAGGTATTCATAACCAGGCAGTGTCAGGAAGGTGACCAACTCATCACTGGTGGTCAGGCGCGCCATCATGGCAGCCGCTTCCTTAAATTGTCCTTTGCTGAAACGCTCAGTACCGATTTCCTGCTCCAGGACTTGCATTTCTTCGTCCAGCAGCTGTTCAAACAGTGCTTTGGTAACTACCTGGCCGTTACTCAGCGTTTTTCCGTGCTTCATCCATTGCCAGATGGAAGCACGAGAGATTTCAGCAGTAGCGGCATCTTCCATCATGCCGTAAATCGGCACACATCCGTTGCCTGAGATCCAGGCTTCGATGTACTGCACCGCAACACGAATGTTATGGCGCATGCCCTCTTCAGTCCGTTCGCCGTCGCAGGGTGCCAGCAGTTCAGCCGCGGTGATCGGTGCATCCGTATCACGCGTCACATCCAGCTGGTTTGAACGTGCGCCCAGGCACTTATCAAAGACTTCGCGGGCGGTATCGGCCAGCCCCGGGTGGGCCACCCATGTGCCGTCATGGCCGTTATTGGCTTCCAGCGCTTTATCGGTCTGGATCTTGTCCAGTACCCAGGCATTTCGCTCGGCATCCTTGGAAGGAATAAAGGCTGCCATGCCTCCCATCGCAAACGCGCCGCGGCGGTGACAGGTTCTCACCAGCAAACGTGAGTAAGCGTTGAGGAAAGGTTTTTCCATGGTCACCACCTGACGATCCGGCAAGATACGATCCGGGTGGTTACGCAGTGTCTTGATATAACTGAAGATGTAATCCCAGCGGCCACAGTTCAGACCCACAATGTGCTCTTTCAGGCTGAACAGAATTTCATTCATTTCAAACACCGCCGGCAGCGTTTCGATCAGCACAGTGGCCTTAATCGTGCCTCGCGCCAGGCCAGCCTGATCTTCGGCAAAGCTGAACACATCGCTCCACCAGGCCGCTTCCTGATAAGCCTGCAGTTTAGGGACATAGAAGTACGGCCCGCTGCCGTTTTCCAGCAATTGCTTATGGTTGTGGAAGAAATACAGGCCAAAGTCCAGCAGCGCGCCCGGAATCGGCTGACCATTCCAGAAGAGGTGTTTCTCCGGCAGATGCAAACCGCGGACGCGACAGATCAGTACCGCAGGGTCCTCTTTTAATTCATACACTTTCCCTGTGTCAGGGTGGGTGTAGGAAATAGTGCGGTTCACCGCATCACGAAGGTTGCGCTGGCCGTCAATCACTGCACTCCAGGCGGGAGCAAAGGAATCCTCGAAATCCGCCATGAATACTTTGACATTGGCATTGAGTGCATTAATCACCATTTTGCGATCAACAGGACCTGTGATTTCCACACGGCGATCCTGCAGATCAGACGGAATGTTCTGAATCGTCCAGTCGCCTTCACGGATATCCCGGGTGTCAGGCAGGAAGTCAGGTAACTGCCCGGCATCAATAGACTGCTGACGAACTTCACGCGCTGCCAGCAGTTCCGGCACACGGGAAGCAAATCGACTGACCAGTTGCTCCACAAAAGCCATTGCGTCATCACTCAGGATGTCTCGCTGTGATTCTGAAAGCGGTGCGGCCAACGTCAGCTGACCAAACTGGTGGTGATTTTCCATACCCATTTATGACTCCCCATTTACCCAAATCAGCCAAGTGTAACTAAATCACGACTTAAACAATGCATCGGCTGATTTCCATCATAGACCACTTTCGGCCTCAACATGGCTATTACGTTGCCTTAACAAATCGGAAAAGGCAAACCCACCCAAAAAGCAACAGAATCTCAAAAACAAAACAAATTATTAAAAATCAATGATTTACAAAAAATAGAGCTATTACTCAAAACACTGAATTAAAACACTTTAAGGCGATATATTCGGTTTTTAACTTCCAGTCTGTTTCCCAGCCAAAAGTGTAAAGTATTACGTAATTAAATTACCAATTAACACTAAATTAACAATTGAAAATATGCCGTTTTAAACAAACAAAAACAGCAAGACGGGCTGTAACGCACTCAATCTACATACATTTATAGACAAGATTTGGCAGAGTCATACATTGGAGGAATAATTTTGCGTGCATGACAGGGAATTGTTTTACAGGACGAAACAGAAAAAACCTACAAAATGAAGTACTTGGCAAAACGCTCAAACAGAACAAAGTATCAAGAAAATCACAGCTCAGCAGAATATTTCACCAAAAAATAAAAACATGTCTGCTGAGCGTCCTGAATGTCGTTAAAGCAGCTCTGTGACTATCTCTGCCAGGCATTGAAAAGTGGGGATACGGCTGGATGTCGGTCGCCAGACCAGGCCTATTTCACGATAAGCAGCCTGCCCTGGCGGATCTAAAATCACCAGATCCGGGCTATCGACCAAGCCATGCTTGATCGCCATGTGCGGAATAAAGGTAGAGCCAAGGCCATTCGATACCATCTGTACCAGGGTATGCAAGCTGGTCGCCGCAAACGGGTTGATCTTTTCTTTGCTGGTCAGCTGGCACGCCGACACTGCATGGCCGGTGAGGCAATGTTCTTTCTCCAGCAGAAAGACAGATTCATCCGGTAAATCGGCATAGCGCAGCGGAACATTCACCTTCGAGGCCTGATTTTTACTGATCACCATCTTGAAGGGATCGCGCCCCACTATCTGACTGTGCATGCCGCTGATTTCAACCGGGAGTGCCAGTATCAGCACATCCATGTCGCCATTGCGTAACGCGCTCAGCAGATTGTCCGTGGTATCTTCGCGCAGTAAAAGGTGGAGCTGCGGATGCCTGCGATTCACCGCCTGCACTAAATCGCCCAGCAAGAAAGGGGCAATGGTCGGAATACAGCCGAGCCTGACCTGACCGGCCATCTGGTCCTCGCCGCTTTTCGACAGCTCCATCATATCCTGCGTTCTTGCCAGCAGTTCACGACTACGGACCACGACTTCTTCACCAGTGGAGGTAAAGACCAGGGCTTTGTTATCCCGTTCAATCAGCTGGCAGCCAACCAGATCCTCAAGATTCTGAATCCCAGAGCTTAATGTCGACTGGCTGACGAAACACTGTTTGGCCGCTTCACCAAAATGGCGGGTTTCATAAAGTGTCACCAGATAATGGAGTTGTTTCAGAGAAGGAAATTTGCTCATCGTATTTTTCGATTGTAATAATCTATTTATTCCACTTTTTTCAATGTAGCACTTTCGCTATAGTGTGTCCTGATTTATGAAGGAACTGCCCTTACGGGGTGGTACACATTCCAATATTAGGAGCACCAATATGGTACTAGTAGGTCGTCAAGCACCTGATTTCACAGCTGCTGCAGTTCTGGGTAACGGTGAAATCGTTGATAACTTCAACTTCAAGCAATTCACTGAAGGCAAAAAAGCGGTTGTTTTCTTCTACCCGCTGGACTTCACTTTTGTTTGCCCATCTGAGCTGATCGCTTTTGACAAGCGTTTTGCTGATTTCCAAGCGAAAGGCGTTGAAGTTATCGGTGTATCGATCGATTCTCAGTTCTCTCACAACGCATGGCGTAACACTGCTGTTGAGAACGGCGGTATCGGCCAGGTTAAATACCCTCTGATTGCTGACGTTAAGCACGAAATCTGTAAAGCTTACGACGTTGAGCACCCAGAAGCCGGCGTTGCTTTCCGTGGTTCTTTCCTGATCGACGAAGAAGGTGTTGTTCGTCACCAAGTAGTTAACGACCTGCCTCTGGGCCGTAACATCGACGAGATGCTGCGTATGGTTGACGCGCTGAACTTCCACCAGAAAAACGGTGAAGTTTGCCCGGCACAGTGGGAAGAAGGCAAAGCAGGCATGACTGGTTCTCCAGAAGGTGTTGCTGCTTACCTGTCTGAGCACACTGCAGACCTGTAATCCAGCCTTGAGCTGAATTATACAGCCTTGAGCTGAATGCATAGCCCGGCCACAGTGCCGGGCTTATTTTTGTCCCAATTTCAGCACTGAGATTGATCAGACACTTCGACAGCCTTCCTCTCTCCGTTTACACTCTGCCAAGGTTTACTGAACAAGGCATCCTCATGTCCGCATTTCCCCTGACTCATCTTGAAGTCTGTATTGACAGCATTGAATCACTGCACAACGCGCAACAGGGCGGTGCTACCCGTATCGAACTGTGCTCATCGCTGGCCCTGGGCGGCCTGACCCCCAGCGTCGGTTTAATGCATCAGGCTGCCCGCATCGCTAAGGTGCCCGTCTATGCCATGATCCGTCCCCGCCAGGGCGACTTTCTGTTCTCCGGCGAAGATATGGAAGTTATGCTGGCAGATATACATGCCGCCAGACAAATAGGCCTTCAGGGCGTTGTGATAGGCGTGCTGACAGCGCAAGGCAAAGTGGACACCGCACAGCTGAGCGAGCTGATGAAAGCGGCTACAGGGCTGGGGGTCACTTTCCACCGGGCTATTGATCAATGCGACAACTACACTGAAGCGCTTGATGCCATTATGGGCGCAGGTTGCGAACGCGTTCTGTCTTCCGGGCTGCAATCCACGGCGCTGGAAGGGGCTGAGACACTGGCAGACATGGTACGCTATTGCGGCGATCGCCTGAGCATCATGGCCGGTGCAGGGATTACCGCCAGCAACGCCGCTAAAATTGTCGCGCAAACCGGAGTGAAAGAGTTACACCTGTCGGGCAAAACGACACGGCCAAGCCTGATGGAGCATATCGCCGCGGGCGCCCACATGGGCAGTCAAGACGTCGACGACTACGCCATTCCGGTGACCAGCAGTGATAAGATCGCCGCGGTGGTCACAGCACTCAAATACTGAGTGCACGCTCGCTCCTGCTCAGGAGCGGGCCCAGCCATTTCACCATCATACTCAACCGATCACATAAACCACTGGTCAAACAGGCTATTATTATCGCAGAGCCCAGTAAAAAGGAATGTGGTTTATTTATGTCTGACAAACCGTTACAGAGCAAACTCAAAAAGAAAGACTATGATCAAGAGCTCGAGCGTCTGCAAACTGAACTAGTGAAATGCCAGGAGTGGGTCAAACAGGAAGGCCTGAGAGTGCTGGTGATTTTTGAGGGCCGGGATGCGGCCGGCAAAGGCGGCACCATTAAGCGGATCACCGAGAAGCTCAATCCCCGTGTCTGTCGGGTGGTTGCCTTGCCAAAACCGACAGAGAAAGAGAAAACCCAGTGGTATTTTCAGCGCTATGTGGAACAGCTTCCCTCTGCCGGTGAAATCGTGCTGTTTGACAGAAGCTGGTACAACCGGGCCGGGGTCGAGAAGGTGATGGGCTTTTGCAGCGAAGAAGAATATGAAGAGTTTCTGCTGGCCTGCCCGGAATTCGAACGCATGCTGCAACGATCCGGCATCATACTGATCAAATACTGGTTCTCGGTGTCGGACGAAGAGCAGGAAAAGCGCTTTCTGGAGCGCATCAACACCCCGATCAAGCGGTGGAAGTTCAGCCCGATGGATCTGGAATCACGCTCGCGCTGGGCGGAATATTCGGCCGCCAAAGACAAGATGTTTGCCCACACAGACACTAAACAGAGCCCGTGGTGGGTGGTTGAAAGTGACGATAAGAAGCAGGCCAGAATCAACTGCATGTCGCATCTGCTGAGCCAGATCCCCTACCAGGAGATCGACTACCCGGAGGTGATACTGCCCGAGATCAACAAGAGTGGTTACATACGACCGCCCATGGACGAACAAACCTTTGTGCCTGATCGGTTTGATAAAGGCGACGATTAAGATCAAGCCGGGGAGCCGTTTGGCTCCCCGAATGATTCAGCGGTTATTATCCATGAAAATTTCCATTTCCTGCGGACTGGTATGGCGAATATCTTTGCCTTTGACGAAATAAATAATGTACTCGCAGATATTCTGGCAACGATCCCCGACCCGTTCAATGGAACGCGCCGACCACATCACTTGCAGCACATTCGGGATAGATCGCGGATCTTCCATCATATAGGTCATTAGTTGCCGGATGATCGCTTCGTATTCTCGGTCAATCCGATCGTCTTCCTGATACACCCGAATCGCCGCTTTGACATCCATTCGGGCAAAGGCATCCAGCACTTCATGCAGCATACGGGCAGCATGCTGACCAAGGGCTTCCAGCGACACCAGCAGGTTGTATTGCTTATTGGTGAAGTTTTCCAGCGCCACTTTGGCGATGCTTTCCGCCACATCACCAATACGTTCGAGATCAGTAATGGTTTTGATAATGGCAATCACCAGGCGCAAGTCACTGGCGGTCGGCTGACGCTTGGCAATAATCCGGGTGCAGGCTTCATCAATCGCCACTTCCATCGCATTGACTTTATGATCATCTTTAATGACCCGGCGGGCCAGATCGACATCCTGCCGGTGCATGGCCTTGAGCGCATCCGTCAGCTGTTGCTCAACCAGTCCGCCCATGGCCAGGACATGGGTGCGTATGCTCTCAAGCTCGGCATTGAACTGGCCGGAGATGTGACGGCTAAGGCTCATATTGTCTAACATTGTCTCTACTCCTTATCCGTATCTGCCGGTGATGTAATCTTCGGTGCGCTTTTCTTTGGGGGTGGTGAAGATGTCATTGGTTGATGCGTACTCCACCAGCTCGCCCATGTGCATAAAGGCCGTGTTGTCTGAAACGCGGGCGGCCTGCTGCATATTATGGGTAACAATAATGACCGTGTACTTTTTCTTCAGATCATTGATCAGCTCTTCAATGGTCAGGGTGGAGATCGGATCCAGGGCGGAGGTCGGTTCATCGAGCAAGATGACTTCCGGCTCAATCGCAATGGCGCGGGCAATCACCAAACGCTGCTGCTGACCGCCGGACAAACCAAACGCATTCTCGTGCAGACGATCTTTCACTTCATCCCACAGCGCCGCGCCACGCAGTGAATTTTCTACCGCATCATCCAGCACCCGGGTATTTTTCACCCCTTGCAGACGTAAGCCGTAAACCACATTTTCATAAATGGATTTAGGAAACGGATTGGGCCGCTGAAAAACCATGCCGACGCGACGGCGCAGGGCCGCCACATCCACATTCTGATCATAGATGTTTCTGCCATGCAGCATGATCTGTCCTTCAACCCGACAGCCTTCCACCAGCTCGTTCATCCGGTTAATACAGCGCAGCAGGGTGGATTTCCCGCAACCGGACGGACCGATAAAGGCCGTGACCTGGCCTTTGGCAATCTTCATGTTGATAGTAAACAGCGCCTGCTTCTGACCATAATACAGATCCAGCCCGTCTATCGTCAGGGCGGTTTTTTCTTCTGGCAGTGCGGTCAGATCGACTGGCTTAAGCCAGTCCATACTGGCGTTGAATGAAAACATCTACATCCTTCTCGTTATTGTTCCAGATCGCGGAATTTCTCCCGCAAATGATTACGAATGCCAATGGCGGTCAGATTCAGACCAATAATGACAGTGACCAGCAGCAAAGAGGTCGCATAGACCAGGGGTCGCGCCGCTTCTACGTTCGGGCTCTGAAAGCCGACATCATAAATATGGTAGCCAAGATGCATGAACTTTCGATCTAAATGCAAATACGGAAACTGTGCATCTATCGGCAATGATGGCGCCATTTTCACCACCCCCACTAACATCAGTGGTGCCACTTCTCCCGCCGCTCTGGCCACCGCGAGGATTAACCCAGTCATGATCGCCGGGCTGGCCATGGGGATCACAATCCGCCATAAGGTTTCGGCTTGTGTCGCGCCCAATGCCAGCGAGCCGTGACGAATGGAAGGCGGTATACGGGCCAAGCCCTCTTCGGTTGACACTATTACCACAGGCAATGTCAGAATCGCCAGTGTCAGCGCCGACCAGAGAATGCCCGGCGTACCAAAGGTCGGCGCGGGTAACTGATCCGAAAAGAACAGCTCGTCGATGGTGCCGCCCACCATGTACACAAAAAAGCCCAGACCAAATACGCCATAGACAATGGATGGCACACCCGCCAGATTGATCACAGCCACGCGAATTAATCGGGTAAAGCGATTCTGCTTGGCATATTCATGGAGGTAAATCGCGGCCAGTACCCCCAAAGGCGTCACAATCACGCTCATCAGCAGCACCATCAGCACAGTGCCGAAAATGGCCGGAAACACGCCTCCTTCGGTGTTCGCTTCGCGAGGCGCATCGGTGACAAAGTGACCGACCTGGCGTCCCCAGTGTGCCACTTTTTCTGAGAATGACATATCGTTGGGATACCAGACGTCCAGTATGTCCGCCAGCGGTATCTGTACCTCGCGCCCTTCCGCGTCCTTCATCAGCAGCGACTGACCATCCAGTACCTGACGGATTTGCCCGAGCTCATGCTCAACCTCACGCAGACGAGCCAGAAGCTCCCCCCGTCGCGACTCGGACGTTTCATCACTGCTGGCTGCCAGCGATGCCAGTTGACGGTTCAGCGGAATATACTGAGTTTGCTGTAATTCCAGTATGGCTTCTTTGGCGGCCTCAGCCTGGCTCAGCCAGTCAGCTAATAAAGCGGCACTGTGGCTGCTGCCATTCACCATCACCGCCTGCGGATAACCGTAAAACTTGCCGTTACGCAGCCTGTCAATCACTGCAACCCCATGCGCCACTTCCTTTGACCGGATTTGTGTGTCGAGCAGGGTCACAAAGTCCAAATCGGCTAGTTCACGGTTGCCGGTTTTGATCAGATAGCGGGCAATGGTCGGATTTTCATTGCCCGCCAGCTCATACCCGGCTTCCAGTAACTGCTGGCGGGGCACCTGCCGGGTTTCATAAATTTCACCCACGATCACTTGCTGATGATCAGCCAGACTGACATCAAACCGATACACCTGTGCCGGCCAGAAGTAACTCAACCCCTTCCAGCCTATCATGAGTAACAAACCCAGCACCGCCAGTAAACTCAGGCTGACAGTGCCAGCCGTCAGCCAGATCCAGGGGGAGCCGGAACGCATCCATTTCAACATCTAATCAGTCACACAGCCTCTGCCCCGGTGATCATAGCGACTTGTATTTTTCACGCAGTCGCTGACGCACAATCTCAGCCAGGGTATTGAAGAAAAAAGTAAAAACAAACAGAACAAATGCCGCCAGAAACAGGACACGGTAATGCGCACTGCCGACTTCCGATTCCGGCATTTCAATGGCAATGGTTGCCGACAGCGTACGCAGACCTTCGAGTATGTTCCAGTCCATAATAGGCGTGTTGCCGGTGGCCATCAGCACTATCATGGTTTCTCCCACCGCCCGTCCCAGCCCCATCATCACCGCGGAGAATATCCCCGGGCTGGCGGTGAGCAGGACGACCCGGGTCAGGGTCTGCCAGGGTGTCGCTCCCAGCGCCAGCGAGCCGCTGCTCAGGTGCGCCGGTACCGAATAAATCGCATCTTCAGCAATGGTGAAAATGGTGGGGATCACCGCAAAGGCCATGGCGATCCCCACCACCAGCGCATTTCTCTGATCATAACCAATTCCCCAGTTATTGGTCAGATAACTGCGGATATCCCCGCCAAAGTACGCCTGTTCGATCACCGGGCTTAGCGAGAAACAGAGATACCCGGCCAGCACCAGCGCCGGCATCAGCAACAAAATGTGCAGCCCGGTTGGCATTTTGCGCTGCCAGCCGCCAGGCAGCATAGCCCAGCCCAGGCCGACAGCCACCATCACCAGGGGCAGCACCAGCACACTGAGCACTATGCCAATCAAATTATTTTCAACGATCGGCGCCAGCCAGATGCCGGCCAGAAACCCCAGAATAACAGTCGGCAAGGCTTCCATGATCTCTATTGTCGGTTTCACCACTTTACGCATCGAAGAAGACATAAAATAGGCGGTGTAGATAGCGCCAGCCAGGGCCAGAGGAATCGCAAAACACAAGGCGTAAAAAGCCGCCTTCAGGGTGCCGAACACAACAGGAACCAGGCTCAGCTTAGGCTCACTTTCATCAGTACCTGAGGTGGACTGCCAGACATAATCCGGTTCCGGATAACCTTCGTACCAGACTTTCTGCCACAGGCTGCTGAAACTCACTTCCGGGTAAAGGTTGGAGACCTTAAATAACTGCCACTGCTGCCCCGAGATCGCTAGCAACCTGTCGGCACGGGGCGAGATAGCCATCAGCTCGGGCGTTTGACTGAACAGCCGGGATTCCAGTACAGGAGCAGAGGAATCCGCCATGTAATATCCCGTTAGCCTGCCGCCATCCTGAACGGCGAGAAAGCCTTTGCGGTAATACTCAGGCACCACCAGATGCAGGGCGCCTTTATCGGCTGAAGTATCGGCTGAAAAGGTGCGGGCTGGTATCAGCTGGCGTTGCCCCGCTTTCACCACTTCAAACCATTGCGTGACTTTGCCGTTGCTACCGGTAATTAGCAGCGAGTTGGCACCGGATAGTGCCGTCATGGCGACCGGATCCCCCGCCCCCTGACTGACATCGGTTTGCTGACGAATCCGCCCTTCAGTACGCTGCAGATCAATCACAGTGACTTGCCGGCCATTGAGCACATACACAGTGCGGCCATCCGGCGTCACCACCATATCCGTGACCGGATGCCCGATTGCCGGCATAGCAAGTTGGGTTTCCTGCCACGCCTGTTCACCGGTATCCAGACCGCTGCCACGATGGAAAACCTTGGCGACAAGGCGCTGATCCTGTGTGACGCCAACCAGAGCCGCGACCTGGCGGCGCACTGACACCGCCAGCTGGACCAAAGGTTTACCCTGGCTATCAAGCTGAATATAAGAGGATGTCAGGGGCTCGCTCATCATCAGCCTGCCCTGCCGGATCAGCGGCTTCACCACAGTAACGCCACCAGACTGATCACCATAGGCAAACACTTGCTCGTTAGGCAAAGCCGCGGCGAAGCTGGTCGGATTCGCCATCACCACCTGCTGCTGCGTAACCGGTTGTTGTCCCTCGCTGGCACTGAGTGCGACCAGGCTAATCTGCCCCTCAGAGGAGAAATGAAAAGCATGGGTATTCTGCTCATTGACACGAACCGCAGCGGTTTGTGTCAGCGGAATGGAAAACGACTGAACAGGGGTGATCCTGGCCGGTGCGAACACAGGCACTATCACATAAAGCAGATAGAAAAAGATCAGGACGAGAGTCAGAAGGACAGATATTCCACCGGCAATCACTCCATAACGCGCAAACCTGTCTTTTCGTTGACGGTTACGGTTATTGTCAGTCAAAAATGCACCGGCATCTGCCATTCTCACCCCATAAAAGTTACAAACTGACAAAGTATATGTCTGTTAGATGACAGTAATATTACAGCGACTTGCGCTTTATTGCTGGCCTTTTTATTGTGGGAGATTGAGGGAATGACTGACATCAATCTGCAACAAAATTTCCTTATTCTTAATGATTTATGACGGTAGCCGAATTCCGGTGACTCAGTAGGTATCCTGTCTGGACATAATCTGATCGTGGTCAGATAATGAATTTAACCGCTACCAGAAGGAGACGCGACATGAAACACCTTGTCATTACAGTCATTGGTCAGGATCGCCCGGGTTTAGTGGGGGCATTATCAGATACAGTGTATCAGCACAAAGGCAACTGGCTGGGCAGCAGTATGAGCAAACTGGCAGGTCAGTTTGCCGGTATTCTCCAGGTCGATATCCCGGAAGAGTCCGTCAAGCCCTTACGGCAAGCCATGTCCAAGCTTGATGGCCTGAACATTCATATTGCCGAGGACACCAAGATCACGGCGCCTCCCGCTCTGCTGCAACTGCTCACAGTCACAGGCAACGACCGCTCGGGCATCGTCAAAGAAGTCACCACACGTCTTGGTGAGCTGGGTATCAATATTCACAAACTCAAAACTGATACCCACAGCGCACCCAACTGGGGCTACCCCATTTTCACTGCCTGGTTTGAACTTGAAATCCCGGCAGAACTGGCCGTCTCGACCGTACAGCAGCAGCTGGAAAGTCTGGCCGATGATCTGACCATAGATTTTGAAGAACCTGAAAATAGTGAAGCGCACTAAAGGGCTGTTGTCCTTTCAAAACTGAAAGACAGGCCGCTCTCTCTGCTGTTGATTCTGATGTTAGGAAAACCATGAGTACTGAACCGCTGTATATTGACAAAGAACTTAGCTGGCTGTCTTTTAATGAACGCGTCCTCCAGGAAGCGGCGGACAAATCAGTGCCGCTGATTGAACGTGTCCGTTTCCTGGGTATTTTTTCCAGCAATACCGATGAGTTTTATAAAGTCCGCTTTGCCGATGTAAAGCGGCGTATTCTGATCACCCAGCAGCAGAGCGGTGACACCAATGCCAAGCACCTGCTGAGCAAGATCCAAAGCCGGGTTCTCAAAATGAACCAGGACTTCGATACCCTGTATAACGAAATCCTGCTGGAAATGGCCCGCCGCCATATTTTTCTCATCAACGAACAGCAGGTCGATGATAACCAGGTCGAGTGGCTGAAACGGTATTTCCGCCACACCATCTTGCCTCATGTGACACCGATTTTACTGACTGACGATATCGATCTGCTGCAGTTTCTCAAGGATGAATATACCTATCTGGCGATCGACATGAAGCGGGGTGACAGCAGCCAGTATGCCTTGCTGGAAATTCCGACCGACCAGTTGCCGCGCTTTATTAAAGTCCCTGAGTCCAAAGGGAAAAACAGAAAAACTCTGATACTGTTAGATAACATTATCCGGCTGTGTCTGGATGATATTTTCAAGGCCTTTTTCGATTATGACAGCCTGGCGGCCTATTCGATGAAGATGACCCGGGATGCCGAGTACGATCTCAGCCAGGAGGTTGACCACGGTATCTTGGAGCTGATGTCGGAAGGGCTGAATCAGCGCCTGACGGCTATGCCGGTGCGATTTGTCTATCAGCGTGATATGCCGGGGGAGCTGATCGAAAAACTGTGCGGTTTGCTGAAAGTGTCGAGCTATGACAGCATTATTCCCGGCGGCCGTTATCACAACTTCAAAGATTTCATCAGTTTTCCGAACATTGGCCGCAGCTACCTGGAAAACAAACCGTTACCGGCACTGGACAGCTATCATTTTGTCAGCGCCAGAAACGCCTTTGAAGCCATCAAGGCGCAAGATATCCTGCTGTACTACCCGTACCACAAATTCAATCACATGACGGAATTTGTCCGCCAGGCCGCGTTCGATCCCAAAGTCCGCAGCATCCATATCAATATTTACCGGGTCGCCAAAAACTCGCGCATCATAGATTCCATGATAGATGCCGCCAATAACGGCAAACAGGTCACTGTGGTGGTTGAACTGCAGGCGCGTTTTGACGAAGAGGCCAATATCGAATGGGCCAGACGCCTGACCGAATCCGGTGTGCGTGTCGTGTTCAGCGTCCCCGGACTGAAAATTCACTCTAAACTGTGCCTGATCACCCGCCAGGAAGACGATGCCATCATCCGCTATGCGCACATAGGCACAGGCAACTTCCACGAGAAAACCGCCCGGATTTATACCGATTTCTCGCTGTTCACCGCCGATCCTGAGCTGACCAACGAAGTGCGTCAGGTGTTTAGCTTTATTCAGAACCCGTACCGGCCGGTAAAATTCAACCAGTTAATTGTCTCACCACGCAACTGTCGCAGCCGTCTGTATGAACTCATCGACAGAGAAATTGCCAACGCCAAGCAAAAACTGCCGGCAGCCATTACACTCAAGGTAAACAACCTGGTTGATAAGGGACTGATTAACCGTCTCTATCAGGCCAGCAGCGCCGGTGTCCGCATTGATATGATCATCCGTGGCATGTGCTCTCTGGTGCCGGGTATTACCGGTATCAGCGACAACATCCGAATTATCAGTATCGTCGACAGGTTCCTGGAACACCCCAGAGTCATGGTGTTCGAGAATAATGGCGAGCCAGAGGTGTTCATTTCGTCCGCAGACTGGATGACACGCAATATCGACAACCGTATTGAAGTCGGCTGCCCGATAAGGCAACCTGAGCTGAAGCAGAAAATCATCGACATACTTAACATTCAGTTTTCAGACACTGTCAAAGCGAGAATTCTGGACAAGTCGATGAGCAACAATTACGTACCGCGCGGTAACAAGCGAAAAATCAGATCGCAGATTGCCATCTACGACTACCTGAAGCAGTCTGAAAAAAAGATGCAGAAACAAGCCAGCCAGATAGCTGAAACGGTTGCTTCCGAAGAGAATAATGAAAACGCAGCATGATAGAAATTGATCGTCCCCGCGAAATAGCAGCAATAGATATGGGCTCAAACAGCTTCCATATGGTGGTCGCCCGGGTTGTGGGCCATAGTCTGCAGATTGTCAGCCGGCATAAACAGCGCGTTCATCTGGCTGAAGGACTCAACGACAATATGGATCTGGATCAGGCCGCCATTCAGCGCGGCCTGGGTTGTCTGGCCATGTTTGCCGAACGCTTGCAGGGGTTTGCACCGGAAAACGTCCGCATCGCGGCGACCTATACCCTCAGACAGGCAAGGAATGCCCATGTGTTCCTCAAACGGGCAGAACGTGTACTTCCCTATCCGATTGAAATCATTCCCGGCACAGAGGAAGCGCGCCTGATTTATCTGGGCGTCGCCCATACACAGCACGAACCGGGCCGCAAACTGGTGGTCGATATTGGCGGCGGCAGCACCGAACTGATTATCGGCGAAGGTTTTGATCCCAAGCTTCAGTACAGCAAACACATGGGCTGCGTGAGTTACAACCAGCACTTTTTTCCCAATGGCAAAATTTCCGCCAAAGCCATCACCAAAGCCCAGATGGCGGCACTGCAGAAAATGGAAAGCATCGCCAGCAAGTATCGCAAAATGGGCTGGGACACCGCCATTGGTTCCTCGGGTACCATCAAAGCGATTCGGGAAGTGATCATCGCCCAGGGCCATGCTGACGGTGTGATCACCAAAGAACGACTGGACGAGGTGGTCAAACAGGTTTCCGCCTGCAAACAGAGCTCTGAGTTAAACCTGCCCGGACTGACCGAGGATCGCAAACCGGTTTTTGCGGCAGGTGTCGCCATCTTAAGCGCGGTATTCAGCGCGCTGAAAATCGACACTATGATTTTTTCCGATGGTGCGCTGCGTGAAGGGCTGCTGTATGAAATGGAAGACAGATTCCGTCACAGTGATATCAGAAGCCGGACGGCCACTGCGATGGCACAGCAGTACAATGTGGATATTGATCAGGCCACACGGGTCAGAAACACGGCAGAGCATTTATACGGCCAGATTGCCGACCCGTCCGCCAGTCATACGCCTGAGCTGGCCTCCTTGCTCAGCTGGGGGGCTTTGCTGCATGAAGTCGGGCTGAGTATCAGCTATCCCGGCTTTCACCGCCACTCCGCGTATCTGTTGCGCCACAGCACTATGCCGGGCTTCAATCTTGAGCAGCAGACAGTGCTGGCGACCTTAGTGCGCTATCAGCGCAAGTCACTCAAGCTCGATGAAATGCCAGAGCTGACCATTTACAACCGCAAACACATCTATCCGATGATCCGTGCCTTGCGACTGGCCGTTGCCCTGCATGGACAGCGCTCTGATGAAACGCTGCCCGCACTTAGCCTGAGCGCCGATAAAGAAAAATGGCAGCTCACCTTGCCTGATGGCTGGCAAGCCAGTAACCGTTTACTGGCGGCAGATCTGGCAAAAGAGCGGGATTACTGGCAAAAAACCGGTTGGGAGCTGTCTATTTCGCCGGAGGAAGAAAGTGAATAGACAGGTCAATCGACAACCATAACCACAGTCGCCACTCACAGCTCAACCCGTCTTTGCGGTGATTGAGCTGTTGTATTTTATTGCTACAGTTGGCTTTTATTGCCACGCAAACAGCAATCCTGCAGCATTATTGACCACACCGCTGCCCACAAAGACAGCGTTTTATTCAGGATCCGTCAGGCCCAGCGCCGCCAGCTCTCTGGCGATCACAGCCGCGGGTAAAGGCACGTAGCCGTCCTTGTCCACCATTTGCTGACCGTCACTGGATAAAATGAACCGCAGGAATTCCGCATCCAGTTTAGGTAAGGGTTTGCCGGGCGCTTTATTGACGTAAATCAGCAGATAACGCGCTAACGGGTAGCTGCCGTTAGCTGCATTGGCTTTGGTGGCCGCAATAAAAGGACCATCTCCCTGAGCGATAGGTAATGCCCGGATCCCAGAGGTCCGATAGCCGATGCCCGAATACCCTATGGCATTGAGCGAGGTCGATACCGACTGCACCACAGAGGCCGAACCCGGTTGCTCGTTGACATCATTGCGGAAATCGCCGTTGCACAAGGCTTTTTGTTTGAAATAGCCATAAGTGCCCGAGACGGAGTTACGGCCAAAGCGCTGGATATCACGCTGCGCCCAGCGGCCGGTTAACCCCAGCTGCCCCCAATGTGTGACTGGCGAATTGGCACCGCAACGCAGCGTACGGGAGAACACCGCATCCAGCTCCCGGTACCGCAGCCCCTGCAAGGGATTGTCTTCATGAACAAAGACGGCAAGCGCATCAATCGCAACCCGAACCGCCGTAGGCTTATACCCGTAATTCTGTTCAAAAGCCGTCATTTCCCGGCTCTTCATCGGGCGGCTCATCGGGCCAAGCTGGGCTGTGGCCTCAATCAGCGCGGTCGGCGCGGTGGATGAGCCCGCCGCCTGCACCTGAACATTCACATTGGGATAGCGCTGCATGAACGCTTCCGACCAGTAAGTCATCAGGTTGGCAAAGGTATCGGAGCCGACAGACGTCAGCACACCGGCTACGCCTTCGACGTTCTGATAAGGTGCAGCAGCCGGCGCGCCTTGCGCCAGCGCATGGCCGCCACTCAGCATGCTGATCGCGCCAAGCCAGCCCCACTTCAATGTCCTCACCCAGCCTTTATGTTTCATTTACCGCTCTTCTCCTCTGCCGGCCCACAGGCCCGGCTGTACATCATCCCAATCTGACTCAGGCTGCCTTTGCAATCAGGCGTTGTGGCAGCGTAAACGAGAAAGTACTTCCCTCGTCAACCACACTTTCAATTTCAAGAAACGCATCATGGTGACTCAGTGCGTGTTTCACGATTGCCAGCCCCAGGCCACTGCCGCCCGTTTCTCGCGAGCGCGCTTTATCAACCCGGTAGAAGCGTTCGGTCAGCCGGTGGATATGCTGCGGCTCAATGCCACTGCCGGTATCTGTGACTTCCAGTCGCGGGCCTTTAGGCGACAGGAACCAGCGTACCGTCACTTTGCACTCAGGCGGCGTGTGCTTGACAGCGTTATAGACCAGATTCGAAATGGCACTACGCAGCTGATCGGCATCGCCAAAGACCTGAAGCGATTCATCGACATGAAATTCAAAGATCTGATTTTTATCGCCACTGAGCGAGATGGCCTCTTTTTCGAGCACATCCAACATGGCGGGGACATCGACTCTGTCTTCCAGTTCCAGATGAGGAGCCGCTTCGATTTTGGACAGGGTCAGCAATTGCTCCACCAGCGAATTCATCCGCGTCAGCTGCTCTGTCATCACGCCGTGGGCTTTTTCCCACATAGGACCAACCAGCATATCCGGGTCCCGGGACATTTCCAGATAGCCCTGAAGGACTGTCATAGGGGTGCGCAGTTCGTGCGAAACATTGGCAAAAAAGTTGCGACGCATCCCTTCCAGTTGCTTGAGCTGCGAGATATCACGCACCACCATCAGGTATTCACCTTCGGTATAGCGCATGATACGTAACTCCAGCGTCCGGTCGTAATTGAGCGGCGAGGTGATTTCCAGCGGATCTTCAAAATCCTGCCTAGCCAGATAGCGGACAAAATCCGGACTGCGCAGCAGGTTACTGACCGGCTGGCCGGCATCGTCCGGCCAGCGAAGGCCCAACAGATTCTGCGCCAGTTTGTTACACCAGACGATATTGCCTTCGCTGCGAAAGACCACCACAGCATCCGGCAGCGATTCAGCACCATTGCGGAAACGGCGGATTAAAGTCGCCAGTTCGCGGCGGCGGCGACGGTTTCTTTGCTGCAGGCGGTAAATACCGTTAAACAGCGGCTCCCAGCTGCCCGAACCGGATGGCGGGGTCAGGCTGCGATCCGTCCACAGCCAGCGGGACATTTTAAGTTGATGGTGACAGTGCCAGCCCAGCAGAATCCAGCTGGCAGCCAGCAAAAACCAGGGCATGTAACCAAAAATCAGCCCGAGGATAACCCAGGGGAAATAAAAAAAAGCCAGTTCCCGGACCAGCTTTTTCCATGACAAGCGTTCTACCATTCACCTCTCCCGCCAGTAACTGCGGCTTCACCCGGCCGTACAGCCAGCTACTGACTCATCGTCCTTTTGTGTGGTCATTACACCCTTGTTGAAAAACGGTATCCGGCACCGCGCACCGTCTGTACCATTTTATCGTGTCCGCCGCACTCCAGTGCCTTGCGCAAGCGACGGATATGCACATCCACCGTCCTGTCTTCGACATAGACATTGGTGCCCCAGACATTGTTCAGCAGTTGTTCGCGGCTGTACACCCGCTCCTGATGCGTCATAAAGAAATGCAGCATCTTGAACTCGGTCGGCCCCATATCCAGCGGATCATCATTGGAAGTCACACGGTGTGAAACCGGATCCAGTTTCAGTCCCTGCACGTCTATCACATCATCCAGTGACGTCGGCGACACCCGGCGCATCACGGCTTTCAGACGGGCCATCAGCTCTTTGGGCGAGAAAGGTTTGGTGATGTAATCATCCGCGCCTACTTCCAGCCCACGCACTTTATCTTCTTCTTCACCACGCGCCGTCAGCATCACAACCGGAATGCTGCGGGTCACTTCGTCGCGCTTGAGGTGCTTAATCAGGTTGATCCCTGACCCGCCCGGCAACATCCAGTCGAGCAGGATCAGCTCAGGAAAAGGTTCACAGATCTTCTCCAGCGCGGAGTCATAATCTTCTGCTTCAATGGCCTGATAGCCTTTTTGTTCCAGCACAAAGCACAGCATTTCGCGGATCGGTGCTTCATCCTCAACCACTAGAATCCGTCTAACCATAGTCTCAATACCTAAGTCATAGCTCTCTGTCTGGCGCCATTATCCGAATAAAGTATGACACTTTTGTGACCAAGAGGCGAAAAGCTTCACCCGATTGCTATCAAACTGTCATGATATCCGCGATTTATCCCGCTTAGCCCAGGATCCGTACCCGACTGCGGCCGCCGCCCATGGCTTCGACCGCCACCTGGACACCAATGCGTTCCACCAGCGTGCCGACATGGGAGATCACTCCAATCTGGCGGCCATCGGCCTGCAAGGCATCGAGACAGGCCAGTGCCATTTCCAGGCTGTCAGGATCCAGGGTGCCGAACCCTTCATCGATAAACAGCGAACCCAGCTGACGGGTATCAGCCGCCAGTGAAGCCAGCGCCAGCGCCAGTGCCAGCGACACCAGAAAGCTCTCCCCGCCGGATAATGACTCAACACTGCGCACTTCATCGCCCATATCATGATCGACAACCTGCAACGCCAGCGGGCTGCCCGGCACAGGCTGAAGGGCATAACGCGGCGCCAGATCCTGCAAATGCTCATTGGCCAGCAGTACCAGTTGCTGCAATGTCAGTCCCTGCGCCAGGGTTCTGAATTTATTCCCGTTGGCAGAACCTATCAGCTCACTCATTTCCAGCCAGAGCTCAGTACTCGCTTGCTGCTGCTGCAGCTGCTGGGTCAGGGTACCGGCCAGTTGTTCGGCCTGCTCCGCCTGCACCACACGCTGTCGCTGAGTAAAATGCTGCTCTTCCAGTGCCTGCTTGTCCGCTTGCCACTGAGCCTGGTGCTCACTCTGGCGTTCAGCCTCCGGCGCCATGCCCTGCGCGGTCAGCCAGGCTTTGGCCGCATCCACACTGGGCTGATGATCTTTCAGCGACTGCTCCCGCTCGGACAACCGGGTCTGGGCGTCGGCCTGTGCCTGCTCAATCACTCGCAGCGCCGCTTTTTCCTGCGCCAGCCAGGCCTCATCTTTGCTCAGCAAGGTCACCAGTTCCTGCTCCGACATCCCCAGCTTCTGGTGCCAGCTCTGCCACTGCTGCAACACTGCACTGTGCGCAGTTTTGGCTTCTTGTAATTGTTGCTGCGTGCTGTTTAAGGCCGACTGAGTGGCGGCATGGCGCTCACCGGCCTGCCGCTGCTGCTGCTCACTGGTGCTGAGCGACTGACGGGCCGCCTCCACTAAGGCTTTATGCTGCGACTCTATAGGAGTAAGTGCCTGCTCACCCACCAGTGCTGTTCTTTCCTGCCATAGCTGCTCAAGCTGGCTCTTGAGGGCCGCTTGTTTGTTCTTCGCTTCTGCCAGTTGTTTCTGCAGATTCTGAATGCGGGTCTGGCGCTGAGCCAGCTCCGGGGCCAAGGCATGCAGCTGTTTGTCTGTGCTGAGCAGATCCTGCTGGCAGGTGAGGTAATCTTCCGCCTGCCGGGTTAACTGCCGGGTATATTGCTCTTCCCCCTGCTGACGCAAGTCCTCCAGCCAGGCCTCGCTGCCGAACTGTTTGTTCAGGGTCTCGGCTCGCTGACTGAGCAGGGTTTGCTGTTCGGCGCACTGCTCTTCCAGCGAGATCAGTCTGGCTTGCCGGCCCGCTTCTCCCTGAGCTAACTGGTGGATGTCATGCGCGAGTTTGTTTTCAGCCTGTACCGCTTGCTGATACTGCTGTTCCAGCTCTCGAGCCTGCCGCAGGCGCAGCTGGCCGCTTTCATACTGCTGCTGAAGCTGGCGCAGTTGCGGGGATAATTGCCCGGCTTCTTGCTGCCAGGCGGCCAGCTGTTCGCGCAGTGAGGCCAGCGGCATCTGCTCAGTGAATTCGATATGTACCGCCCTGGCGCAGTCGGTCGCCTGAACCGCCGCCTTCGCGGATACCGCAGCGATACTGGCCAGCTCGTCGTTGATCACCGCCAGGCGTTGCGTGTATTGCGGTACAAGCTGCGCCAGATGATGGCGTTCGCCTTCCAGCGCCTGTAACTGCTTCGCCAGTGCCTGCCGGCGTTGATTGTGCTGTTCCAGCACGCTATCGACTGCCGGATGACTGGCCGCATAAGGATGATCCAGCCCGCCGCACAAAGGACATGGCTCATCCTGTTTCAGCAGGCTGCGGTAATCGCTCAGCTGCAGTACAGCCTGGCTTTGCTGAAACTGATATTCAGATTCTTCCGCCCGTGCGCTGAGCAGACTCAGCTCGGGCACTAATGCCTGCAATTTCTGCTCTGTCTGCAGACTGGCTGACTCCAGCTCCTGTCGCTCCTGCATCAGCCGATTTTGGTGATCCAGCAAACCACACCATTCCTGTGTGGCGGCCATCGCCTGACGCAAATCATCAAGACGTTGCTGAGAATGGCGGTAAGCCTGCTGACTTTGCTCCTGCGCCGCATTCACCTCGTCGACATTGAGCTCAGTCCGCTGTTTCTCCAGCTGCTGCTTTTGTGTCAGCAGGCGCTCACTCTCTTGTTTCAGCTTGCTGTCATCGAGCCGGTATGCCTGCTGTTCCTGCAGCCCTTGCTGAATGTCTTTCCTGAGCCGGGACAAAGAACGGTGGGCAGTCAGATATTGTTTCAGGTTATCCAGCACAGGCTGAAACTGTTCGGCAACGGCGGCCAGATCGCGATTGTCTTCCAGTTGCTTTGACAACTGCCGGCTCTGCGCCTGAAGCAGCTGCTGTGCATGCTGCTGGTGCTGATATTCCCTGTCTTCCTGATCCCCTTGCTGTTGCAGCGCCTGAGCATCCTGTACCAGCAGCTGATGCTGCTGCTCCAGTCCCTGCCGCTGTTGATCCAGCATCTGTGCCTGTTTCAGTTTGGGTTCCAGCAGCAGCCAGTCTTGCTGCGCCTGTTCAAGTGACTGCCTGGCTTGCACGACGGCCTGATCGGCATTCAGTCGCTGCTGCTGATCCTGCGCCAGCGCCTGCTCAGCCGCACTCAGTGAGGCCTGCAAACGGCCGATTTGCTGGACGGACTGGGACAGTAAAGTAAAATCGGCCCGCGCCGGCTGGGCGGTTTCGAGCTTAGCCAGATATTCAATGCGGGGAGTGGCCTGGGTACTTTGTGCGATCGCCTCAGTCAGCGCCTGCTGACTCTGCGCCACCCGCTCCTGCAGCGTTTTCTCTGTGCTCAGCGTCTGCTGATGCTGGCTCAGCGCCGCCAGCCGCGCATCAAGCTCGGCCAGCTGGGTTTTCAGGGCGACGATCTGCGCGTTCAGTGCCTGTTTTTCATCGTCACTGAGCAATGCAATATCACCCAATTTCTCCTGCAGCTGTTGCAGTTTCAGCTTCTCTTCTCTGGCTCTTTCATAAGCGGCCACCGACAAGCGGCCGTAAATTTCACCGCCAGTCATGCGCTCGAGCAAAGACGCGCGCTCATCAGCAGCGGCTTTCAGAAATGCCGCGAACTCGCCCTGCGGCAACATCACGGCCCGGCGGAACTGCTCAAATGTCAGGCCAATCAGACGCTCGATTTCCACCTGCACTTCTTGTTTTTTACCCGCAAACCGCTGCCCGGACTCGAGGTTTTCCAGCCATTGTTCAGAAGGCTGCACACGGCCTGCCGCATTGTTTCTGGCCCGGCGAACCTGCCAGCGTGCCCGCCAGCGGGAGCCATCATTGGCCTGAAAATCGACCTCGGAAAACGCCTCCGCTTTGCCCCGCGACAGAATACTGCGGACATCATTGGCTCTGATGCGGTTCTCGTCGTCGCCGCGTCCGATTTCCGCATCATTTTTTTTATTCGACTGCAAACGCGGAATGCGGTCGTACAACGCCAGACATATCGCATCCAGCAGGCTGGATTTACCGGCCCCGGTTTTGCCGGTAATGGCAAACAAACCGGCCTCGCCCAGACGCCCGGTGGCAAAATCAATCTCAAACTGTGTTTGTAAGCTGGCGAGATTTTCGCCCCTCAAAGCCAGAATTTTCATCGTCTCTGTCTGCCGTTATTTGTCTTCTTCATCGTCAATGCGCGTGAGTAATGACTCGAATGCCTCACGCATCGCACCGGGTGGCTGTCCGTCATATTTCTGCTGCCAGCTCAGGGCAAACACCTGCTGCGGACTCACTTCAGACAAGCGCTGATGCGCCAGCGAAGGGGCATCCTGCTGCTGACGATAATGGGTGGTGATTTTGGCCAGCCGGACCGCTTTCCCCTCCAGCGCCTGCAGCACTTTCTCCCGCAGCATCGCCTGAGGTTTATCAAGCAGCACCGGCACTTCCAGATAAGGCTGGGTTTCCCTCGGGCCATCCCCGGCTGCTAACGCTTTCAGGGCGTTCAGAGCCTGCTCCAGCGGCTGAGGTTCAGCCGGGACTCTGAGCATATCAACCACTCTGGGCACAGGAAGCGGGGTAATGCCGGACAGGGTTTCAGCCTCAAGTGTCAGTAACACCACCTGATGCTTGTAGTGGCGTTCAGACATCGACAAAGGCAGCGGCGAGCCGCAATAGCGGATGTGCTCTTTTTTCGCGACCCGCTGGGCCAGATGGAGATGGCCCAGCGCGGCATAGCAGAGATCATCGGGAAAGACAGAGGCTGGCAATGCATGCTGGTTTCCGCCCAGCACCCGGCGCTCAGACATTTCAGACAACTGACCGGAAGCCATGTAGACGTGCCCCATGCCAATCAGTGCCTGACCCGGCTGCCGAACCGCCCGGGCTGCGTCGGTTACCTGCTGATAGAGTATTTCGACGCCTTTGATCAGGCGATCATCGTCTTCGCTGAGATCGTCAGTACGCAGATCACTGCTGCGCAGAAACGGCACCGCCAGTACCCAGGCTGCCGTGGCGCCGCTGCGGTTGGTCAGCGGCACCAGCAATCTGTCCATCTCCAGCCGGCCCTGATCATCACGGCTGATGCCGCCGACCAGGTGCAGGTCAAAGGCTTTTAACAGTTCATGAGGCGCATCCAGCTTACTGGGCGAATCATGATTGCCGCCTGTCATCACCACGTTCAGCTCCGGCAGGCTTTTCGCTAACCGGGCCAGAAAACGGTACAGCATACGCCAGGCACTGGCCGGCGGATTGGCGCTGTCGAAGATGTCGCCGGCCACCAGCAGGGCATCGACCTGTTCGCGTTCCAGCGTATCGGCCAGCCAGTCGAGAAACTGCTGGTGCTCATAATCGCGCTGATAGCCATGCAATTGATGCCCGAGGTGCCAGTCTGAGGTGTGAAGTATTTTCATGCCGTTAGTGTAAATACTGAGAGATCCAGAGAAAAGATAAGGGCCGATTGTACCCCAGCCAGATGCTATCACGGTCAGATCAACAGAAAAAATTGCGACAGCCAGACACGATTTTCTGCCGCCAGGCCACGGGGATACCGGCGGAGGTCTCAGCCCGTGCTGCTTGCAAACCTCACTGAACCTAGCAAAGTGAGGCAACTTGGGTATAAGATTGTCGGCCCAATGCACACACCTAGGATCAGTCACAACTATGCTGTGGTTTAAAAACCTGCTTACCTATCGCTTCAGTCGCGAGATTGCCTTCAAACCGGAAGAGCTTGAGAAGCAACTGGAAGAATTCCGCTTTACCCCTTGTGGTAGCCAGGATATTCAAAAATTCGGCTGGGTTTCAGCACTGGGCAAACACGGTGATATGTTCACTCATCTGGCCGGGGACAACATTCTGATCTGTGCCCGCAAAGAAGAAAAAATGCTGCCTGCCTCTGTGATCAAAGAATCACTCAATGCCAAAGTGGAGATGCAGGAGAAAGAACAGGGCCGCAAACTGAAGAAAAATGAAAAAGACACCCTGAAAGATGAGATCGTGATGGATCTGCTGCCACGCGCTTTCAGCCGTCAGAGCCACACCTATGCGCTGATCATGCCGGCGCAGGGACTGTTGCTGGTGGATGCCGGCAGCTTCAAAAAAGCCGAAGATCTGCTTGGCTTGTTACGTAAATCCATCGGCAGCCTGCCGGTTGTGCCTGTGACTGTGGCTAAACCTGCGGCGCAGACACTGACAGAATGGGTACGCTCCGGCCAGTCGCCGAACGGTTTTACCATAGGTGAAGAAGCCGAGCTGAAAGCCATTCTGGAAGATGGCGGGGTGATCCGCTGTAAGCAGCAGGACCTGAGCTGTGATGAAATTCTGGCCCATATCGAAGCCGATAAAGTGGTGACTAAGCTGGCTATCAACTGGCAGGAGCGCATCGATTTTGTGCTGGGCGACGATCTGTCACTCAAGCGCCTGAAATTTTCCGATGAGCTGAGAGAGCAAAATGACGATATTGACCGCGAAGACATGGCGCAGCGTCTGGATGCTGATCTGTCCTTAATGTGCGGTGAGCTGTCCGCCATACTGCCCAACCTGTTTGAAGAACTGGGCGGCATGGAAGAACGCGTCTGACAACGCATTCCCTTTTCAAGGGGGGAGGCTAGGCGGGGGTTACCGGTGCACAATATCTAAATCCGTGCATGTTTCACCAACCCCACCCTAGCCCTCCCCTTGCCAAGGGGAGGGAATCAATGTGATTCCTGCAATCGGTTCAATCCCTCCCCCTTTTCAAGGGGGAGGCCAGGAGGGGGTTACTGGGCGCTGAATCAGAATCCGTGCCCGCTTCACCAACCCCACCCCAACCCTCCCCTTGCCAAGGGGAGGGGATCAA